>NZ_JAYSDA010000029.1:0-66398 GCF_041914625.1 Aquitalea pelogenes
GCTCGACTCACATCCCTTCCGGCGCCGACCGACGGTGAAAACTGGCGCAAAAAGCCGGTCTCGCCGCCGCCACAGGCAGCAAAAAGCCCGGCTGGGCCGGGCTTTTTGCATGGCGTGCGTTCAAGCACGGTCGTCAATCTTCTTGTGCGGCGATGTCTGCCTTGACCTTTTCCATATCGAGATCACGCAGAGCCTTGATCAACTCTTCCAGTTGCGCTGGCATCATCGCGCCAGCTTGGTTGAAGACAATGATGCCGTCCTTGAGTGCCATCAGGGTGGGGATGGAGCGGATCTGGAAATGGCCAGCCAGTTCTTGTTCTTCTTCAGTATTGATTTTGCCGAACACGATATCAGTGTGCTTGAGCGCAGCCGCTTCAAAGGTAGGGCCAAACATTTTGCAGGGGCCACACCATTCAGCCCAGAAATCCAGAATGACGATGCCGCCCTTGTCGACGGTTTCATTGAAACTGCTGCCGGTGATATTGATGGTGGCCATGCTGCGCTCCTTGCCGGTAACCGGCATGTATATATAGGTGGTAGCAGCAAGATGGGATGCGTGCTGGCTTTTACAAGAGCTGTGCGCCGGTTTGTGGCGGGTTCAGGCAGAAAAAAGGCTCACTGTTGTGAGCCTTCATGTTCTGCCAACGGTATTACAGCCAGCATTTGCGGTAGCTGTCGCGTTCCATCTGACAGACTTCCACGCAAAGCTGGGTGCCGGTAGGGCCTTGAATCTGCTGTTGCAGGACGGGCAGCAGGCTGTCGGACAGCTGTTGACGAGTGGGCAAGTCACGACCACTCAGGATATGGAGTTGCAGGTGCACGAACGGAGCGCCACCCGGAGTGGTGCCGGTGAGCCAGTCTTGCAACAGGATGGCCCGGCTTTTGATGTCTTCTGCCTGAAACTGGCCGCTAGCCAGTAATGCCTGATTGATGGCCAGCAAGGTGGCGGGGACATCCAGTTGCAGCCCACTGCTGTATTGCATGATGACTTGTGGCATGTCAGCTGGCTTTCTTTTTCAGTTGGTAACACTGGTGGATCTTCCGGTTGCGGAAGTCTTCCGGCACGGACTGCCCGCTGATATCGCGGATGTGATAGTCCTCGGCCAGGCGTTCGTCCAGCACGAAGCTGCGCAGATTATTGGAGAAGTACAAGGTACCGCCCGGTGCCAGCAATGCCATGGCGTAGTCGATGAGCCAGACATGGTCGCGCTGGACGTCGAGGATGTCCTGCATTTTCTTGGAATTGGAGAAGGTGGGCGGGTCCATCACGATGAGGTCGAACTGCTTGCCCTCGTCCACCGCTTGCTCCAGATACTGGAATACATCGGCACGCACCAGTTGATGGCGGGCGAGGTCCAGTCCGTTCAGCTCGAAGTTGCGGCGCGACCAGTCCTGATAGGTATTGGACATGTCGACGGTTTCCGAGCTTACTGCACCGCCTGCACCGGCGTAGACGGTGAAGCTGCCGGTATAGGCAAACAGATTGAGAAAGCGCTTGCCCGCGGCTTCTTCACGCACGCGTTTGCGGGTGTTGCGGTGATCAAGGAACAGGCCGGTGTCCAGATAGGCATCCAGATTGACGATGAAGCGCTGGCCGAATTCGTGCACGATGAAGTCATCGCCCAGCTTGCCCACTTTTTCGTACTGGCTGACGCCCTTCTGGCGACGGCGGCTTTTCAGGGTGATGGCGGATTCATCGCGGCCAGTGACTACCGCGATGGCAGCCATGATGGCGGCAATCCATTGCTGGTAGACATCGTCTTCCATTTCCCAGCCGGTGTCGTACTCCTGCAAATGCACCCGGTCACCGTACAGGTCTACCGCCAGCGGAAACTGCGGTACGTCCTTGTCGTAGACACGCCAGGCATCCAGCCCCTGGCGGGAGGCCCACTTGGCGTAGTGCTTGTAATTTTTCTGCAGCCGGTTGGCAAAGGCGGAGACATCGACCATAACATTCCTTGGCGACAGCAGCCGGTGTGGCACTGCCGGGTAATTCATTCGGACAAAAACAAAACGCGCGCCAGCATAAGCGACCGGCGCGCGCATCAGCAAGTCCTGCCTGACCGCCTATTCCGGCTGGTACATGGCGATCAGCTTGCGATAGACCGGCTCGGGCAGATACTGGCGAATCATGTTCTGCCAGCCACGCGGACCGACCAGGCCCTTGACCATGGTGGAGGACACTTCGGCATATTCCCGCGGCGGCAGCAGGAAGATGGTGGTGATGTCCGGGTGCAGGTCGGAATTGATATAACGCATGGTGCGTTCGTATTCGTAGTCGCTGGCGGTGCGAATACCGCGAATGATGTAGTTGGCACCAATGCTCTGGGCGTAGTTCACCAGGAACTGGTTTTCGAATACATCGACCCGCAGCTTGTTGAAACCACGCGTAACGGCACGCAGCATCTCGACGCGTTCGTCCACACTGAAGGTACAGTGCTTTTCCGGGTTCACGCCGACTGCCACGATGAGTTCGTCGAACAGCTCTACGGCTTCGCGAATCATCCACAAGTGACCGTTGGTGACCGGGTCGAAACTTCCGGCATACACGGCTCTTTTCACTTCTCGTTTTCCTTTGGATGTGTGTGCCATGGCGACTGTATCGTGCAGTAGTGGGAGGGTAAAGGCATTTTTGTTGCGCTGCGCCAAAAATGCGGGATAACAACAGGGTTTTGCGTCATTTACATCATGATTGCAGAACATTCTGGTGCAAGAAGCAAGAAAGGCCGACAAAATGCCGGCCCTTGTCATGAAAACCGCACCGGAATGGGTCAGCTGTTGATGTTTTCCGCGTGATGGCAGGCCACCATGCGCTCATCCAGCGCACGCAGTTCCGGCACTTCCTGCTGGCAACGCTCGTTGGCAAACGGGCAGCGCTTGTGGAAGGTGCAGCCGGACGGTGGATTCAGCGGGCTGGGCAATTCGCCATGGATCTTGATCTTGACGCGCCGATCTTCCGGATGAATGGAAGGCGTGGCGGACAACAAGGCCTGGGTATAAGGATGCAGCGGTCGGGAGTAGATCTTTTCCTTGGCACCCACTTCCACCGCACGGCCCAGATACATCACCATCAAGTCGTCGGCTACATGCTCCACCACCGCCAGGTTGTGCGAGATGAACACATAGGCGGTGTTGAACTCTTCCTGCAGATCCATGAACAGGTTGAGCACCTGGGCCTGGATGGAAACGTCCAGTGCCGAGGTGGGTTCGTCTGCCACCACGATCTTGGGGTTGAGCATCATGGCGCGGGCAATGGCGATACGCTGGCGCTGGCCACCGGAGAACATGTGCGGGTAGCGGTAGTAATGTTCCGGACGCAAACCAACCCGCGTCATCATGGCGCGCACGCGCTCTTCGCGCTCGCTGGCGGACAGGCTGGTATTGATGTCCAGCGGCTCGCCCAGCTGGGTGCCGATCTTCTGGCGCGGGTTGAGCGAGGCGTAGGGGTTCTGGAACACCATCTGCACCTTGGTGCGCATGGCTTTCAGTTCGGCCTTGCCAGCCTTGGCAGCATCCTGCCCGTCCAGCAGCAGCGAACCGGAAGTCGGCGGCTCGATCAGCGTCAGCTGGCGTGCCAGCGTGGACTTGCCACAGCCGGACTCGCCCACCACTGCCAGCGTCTTGCCAGCCTGCAATTCAAACGATACGCCGTTCAGCGCCTTGACCTGTGCCGACGGCTTGAGAAAACCCTGGGCCACATCGTAATAACGGGTGAGGTCCCGTGCCTGCAATACGGTACTCATCATGCCTCCTTGGCCGTAATCGGGTAGTGGCAGCGTACGACGCCACCTTCAATAGCGGTCAGGCCCGGTCGCTGGGCCTTGCACTTGTCCTGGACATAGGGACAGCGCGGAGACAACAGGCAGCCGCTTGGCCGGTCGTACTGTCCCGGCACGATGCCAGGCAGGGTGGACAGGCGATGCGCGCCCTTGCTGTGTTCCGGAATGGACTTGAGCAACGCCTCGGTATACGGATGGGTGGGGGTGCGGAAGATGCCCGGCACCTTGGCCATTTCCGCCACTTGCCCTGCATACATCACCGCCACCTTGTGCGCCACTTCGGCCACCACAGCCAGGTCATGGGTAATCATGATCAGGGCCATGTTCTGGCTTTTCTGCAGATTGACCAGCAAGTCCATGATTTGCGCCTGGATGGTTACGTCCAGCGCGGTGGTGGGCTCGTCGGCAATCAGCAGCTTGGGATTACAGGCAATGGCAATGGCAATCACCACGCGCTGGCTCATGCCACCGGACAACTGGTGCGGATAGGCATTCAGCCGGCTGGCCGCCGCCGGGATTTCCACCATTTCCATCAGTTCCAGCGCGCGCTGTTTCAGTGCGGCACCACGCAGTCCCTGGTGGATTTTCAGCACTTCCATGATCTGGTAACCCACGGTGTAGCTGGGGTTAAGCGAGGTCATCGGGTCCTGGAAGATCATGGCGATATCCTTGCCGACGATCTTGCGACGCTCGCGTGCCGAGATGGTGAGCAGATTCTTGCCATCAAATTGCAGGGTATCCGCCACAATGCGGCCTTGCCCTTCCAGCAGGCCCATCATGGCCATCATGGTGACGGACTTGCCCGAACCGGATTCGCCGACGATGCCGACGATTTCGCCCTGATTGACGCTCAGGTCCAGTCCTTCCACTGCGCGAAAGGGATTCTTTTCCGAACCGAACTCCACCGAGAGGTTCTTGATTTCCAGCAGACTCATACTTCCCTCCTCAGGCGGCGCGCTTCAGTTTCGGGTCCAGCGCATCGCGCAGGCCGTCACCCATCAGGTTGATGGCCAGTACCGACAGCAAAATGGTGAGACCAGGCAGCGACACCACCCACCAGGCACGTTCGATGTAATCACGGGCCGAGGCCAGCATGGTGCCCCACTCCGGCGTAGGCGGTTGCACGCCCAGGCCCAGAAAGCCCAGTGCGGCAATTTCCAGAATGGCCGAGGAGAAGCTCATGGTGGCATGCACGATCAAGGGAGCCATGCAGTTGGGCAGCACGGTGTTGAACATCAGACGGAACAGGCCGGCACCGGACACGCGCGAAGCGGTGACGTAGTCGCGGTTCAGTTCGGTCATGGCCGAAGCACGGGTCAGGCGCACATAGGCAGGCAGGGATACCGTGGCAATGGCAATCATGGCGTTGAGCAGGCCCGGCCCCAGAATGGCCATGATAGCCACCGCCAGCAGCAGGGACGGCAAGGCCATCATGATGTCCATCACCCGCATGATCACGCCGCCCAGCACCTTGGGAAAGAAGGCCGCCAGCAGACCCAGCACCACGCCGGGCACCATGGCCAACAACACCGAGCACAGGCCGATGAACAGCGACAGGCGTGCACCGTAGATCAGGCGCGACAGGATGTCGCGGCCCAGCTCATCGGTACCCAGCAGGAAGGCACTGGAGCCGCCATCCAGCCAGGCCGGCGGCGTCAGCAGGTGGTCGCGGTATTGCTCAATCGGGCTGTACGGTGCCACCAGCGGAGCCAGCACGGCGCACAGCACCACGATGCTCATGAAGATCAGGCCGGCAACCGCGCCCTTGTTATAGGAAAAGCCCTGCCAGAATTCCTTGAGTGGCGAGGGATAGTTGACTGCCGCATCTTCAGCGGGCACGGCAGCGTTCTGCATGTTTGCATTAGTCATGTCGATACCTGCAAGCGTTATTTGGCGTGGCGGATGCGCGGGTTGGCAACACCGTACAGAATGTCCACCAGGAAGTTGGTGATGATCACCAGCGTGGCCACGATCAGGATGCCGTTTTGCACCACCGGGTAGTCACGGCGGCTGATGGCGTCGATCAGCCACTTGCCGATGCCGGGCCAGGAGAAGATGGTTTCGGTCAGCACCGCACCACCCATCAGCGTGCCCACTTGCAGGCCGATCACCGTCAGCACCGGAATCAGCGCATTGCGCAGGGTGTGGACAAAAATCACCCGCGCCGGGGACAGGCCCTTGGCCCGTGCGGTACGCACATAGTCTTCACGCAGCACTTCCAGCATGGAAGAACGGGTCATCCGTGCAATCACCGCCAGCGGGATGGTGCCCAGCACGATGGCAGGCAGGATCAGATGCATCAGCGCATCCTTGAAGGCACCGGCATTGGCGGACGGATCGGCCGCTTCGGCCAGCCAGGTGTCGATCAGCATGAAACCGGTGCGCGGCGTGATGTCGAAGGCCAGGTCCAGCCGTCCGGAAACCGGCGTCCAGCCCAGCTTGACCGAGAAGAACATGATAAGGATGAGGCCCCACCAGAAAATCGGCATGGAAAAGCCGGTGAGCGAAATGCCCATCACGCCATGGTCGAAGATGGAGCCGCGCTTGATGGCGGCAATCACCCCGGCCAGCAGGCCGAACACCACGGCAAAGGCCATGGCGGCCAGTGCCAGTTCCAGCGTGGCGGGGAACAGGGTCTTGAACTCGGTCCACACGCTGGTTTTGGTCACCAGCGACTCACCCAGATTGCCATGCAGCAAATTGCCGATGTAGTCGACGTACTGCGCGTACAGCGGCTTGTCCAGCCCAAGGCGGTGCATGGCATCTGCATGCATTTGCGGGTCGAGTGTGCGCTCACCCACCATGACTTCCACCGGGTCGCCGGGGATCATGCGGATAAGACCGAAGGTGAGCAAGGTAATGCCGAAGAACGTGGGAATCAGCAAACCCAGCCTGCGGAAAATGAAAGACAACATACGTACTTCTCCCGTGTATCCGGTCTGCTTTACAGCATGGCAGACGGACACCTTTATTTCAGACCCAGATCGTGGATGGGAATGTCATGAAAACCGGCAAGGAAAAAGCAGCAGGACAGCAGAAGGGAAGCGCGGAGGTGTCGGGCCGAAGACGCCAGCTGAACCACCCACCTACATCAGCTACGCCTTCGCCGCGACGGAGTGAACGATATCACCCGGCGGCAAGCATGCCTTTGATGCAGGTCAAGCCTGTCGCCATGTGGTGATGGCGCAAGACTGTATCACTTCCGGTATGTACTGCCGATGCTGCATGGCCAGCCCTGCCGGCGCCACCGCTCTTGCTCTGATGACAGGATACGGTAGTGTTTCATGCAAAACATCGGGGGCTTGCGCCCCCGATGCCAAAGACCTCCTGGCAAGGAGGTCGGACTTGCTTACTTGACGCTGACGCCGTAGAAGGAGTTCAGGCCGAACGGGCTGACCTTGAAGCCAAGCACCGACTTGGACATCGGCTGTACCACGGTGGAGTGGGCAATGGTGGTGAAAGGCAGCTGCTGTTTGTAGATTTCCTGTGCCTTCATGTACAGCTTGGTGCGCTCGGCCACATTGGTGGTGCGCTTGGCTTTTTGCAACAGGTCTTCAAACGGCTTGTAGCACCACTTGGCAAAGTTGTTGCCGTTCATGGCTTCGCAGCCCAGCTGGGTGCCCAGCCAGTTGTCCGGATCACCATTGTCACCGGTCCAGCCGATCAGCATGGCATCATGCTCGCCAGCCTTGGCGCGCTTGATGTACTCGCCCCATTCGTAGGTGGTGATCTTGGCCTTGACGCCGATCTTGGCCCAGTCAGCCTGTACCATTTCGGCCATCAGCTTGGCATTCGGGTTGTACGGACGCTGTACCGGCATCGCCCACAGGGTGATGTCGAAGCCATTCGGGTAGCCAGCCTTGGCCAGCAGGGCCTTGGCTTTTTCCACGCTGTACGGCGCATCCTTCAGGCTCTTGTTGTAGGACCACTGGGTCGGCGGCATCGGGTTGGTGGCAGCCTGGCCAGCACCCTGATACACGGCATCGATGATGGCTTTCTTGTTGACAGCCATGTCCAGTGCCTGGCGCACTTCCAGTTTTTCCAGCGGCTTGTGCTTCACGTTGTAGGCCAGGTAGCCCAGGTTGAAGCCGGCTTGGGAAATCACGTTCAGTTTGCTGTCGGCCTTCATCGCGGCGATGTCGGTCGGACGCGGGTAAGCGGTGATCTGGCACTCGCCAGCTTTCAGCTTCTGGTAACGCACGGACGGGTCGGTGGTGATGGCAAACACCAGGTTATCCACCTTCGGGCCATCCGCCTTGTCCCAGTACTGCTTGTTGGCAGCAAAGCGGATCTGGGAGTCCTTCTGGTAGCGCTTGAAGATGAAGGGGCCGGTACCAACCGGTTGCTGGTTGATCAGCTGCGGGGTGCCTGCCTTCAACAGCTTGTCGGCATATTCGGCCGACTGGATGGAGGCAAAGCTCATCGCCAGGTTCTGCAGGAAGGCCGCGTCGATGCTCTTCAGCGTGAACTTGACGGTATTGGCATCCAGCTTTTCCACCTTGGTGATGTTCTCATCCATGCCCATATCGGTGAAATACGGGAATTCGGTCGGATAAGCCTTGCGGAAGGCGTTGTTCTTGTTGAGCATGCGGTCGAAGGTGAACACCACGTCGTCCGCATTGAAGTCGCGCGTCGGCTTGAAGTAGTCAGTGGTCTGAATCTTCACGCCCTTGCGCAGATGGAAGGTGTAGGACAGGCCATCGGCAGCCACATCCCATTTCTCAGCCAGACCCGGTACCACCTTGGTACCGCCGCGCTGGAATTGTACCAGGCGGTTGAATACGGTTTCGGCAGAGGCATCAAAATCGGTGCCCGTGGTGTACTGACCCGGGTCGAAACCCGCCGGGCTGCCCTCGGAGCAATATACGAGCGTTCCTGCAGCTTGTGCAGCCATCGAGGCCGAGGCGATCAGGCCGGCGGCCAGCAGCATTTTCTTTGCAGCTTGCATTGTTCTTCCTTTTCCTTGTGTACGACTTTGTGTCTTGTTCGATCTTCTGTATCTCACAGCAAACCTTGTGGGTCTGCATTGGTGGAATACATTAGGCAGTGAGGTCTGGTTTGACAAGCATCCTGCCTCATTTTCGCTTTTATGCTTCCTGAGGCAGGCCGACAAGGGCAAAAACTAGCACTTTTTAACCACAACACTGCCCACCGAGTAGCCCGCGCCAAAGGACGAAATCACGCCGACATTACCTTTACTCATACCAGCTCGTCGCAAATGGAATGCGATGATGGAACCGGCCGAGCTGGTATTGGCATAGCGGTCCAGAATGACCGGGGCTTCCTGCTCGGTGGCATCACGCCCCAGCACGCGACGGGCTATCAGCTGATTCATCGCCAGATTGGCCTGATGCAGCCAGAAGCGGCTGACCTGCTGCGGCTGGATATCCAGGCTTTCCAGATGTTGCACGATATGCTCGCCCACCATCGGACATACTTCCTTGAACACCTTGCGGCCCTGCTGCACAAACAGTTTGTCAACCTGACCAATCCCCTGCTCGTCACAACGGTTCAAAAAGCCGAAGTTATTGCGGATATTGTTGGAAAACACGGTAGCCAGACGGGTACCCAGAATCTCGAACTGCTCGGACGAGGTGGCCGATTCGGCAGCTTCCAGCACCAGCGCGGTGCAGGCATCACCAAAAATGAAATGACTGTCGCGATCGCGGAAGTTGAGGTGGGCCGAGCAGATTTCCGGGCTGATCACCAGCACGGCACGCGCCTGGCCGCTCTGGATGGCATTCACCGCAGTCTGGATGCCGAAGGTAGCGGACGAGCAGGCCACATTCATATCGAAGGCATAACCCTGCACACCCAGCGCCTGCTGGATTTCAATGGACACCGCCGGGTAGGGACGCTGCATGTTGGAACAAGCCACCAGCACCATGTCGATATCAGCAGCGGTCTTGCCAGCTTGCGCCAGCGCGGCCGTAGCCGCGGCAACGCCCATCTCGGCCTGGATGGACAGCACATCATTGCTGCGCTCGGGCAGGTAAGGCGTCATGCGCGCCGGATCCAGCACCCCGTCCTTGTCCATCAGGAAACGCTGCTTGATACCGGATGCCTTCTCGATGAATTCCGCACTGGATTCGGCCAGCGCCGCCACGGTTCCGGCCGCAATTTCAGCCGCATGTGCCGCATTCCAGCTGGCAACATATTGATTGAAGGCGACGACCAGTTCTTCATTGCTGACAGCATGCGGCGGCGTGAACAAGCCGGAGCCGCTGATGACCACTTTCTTCATTTCCCTGTCTCTCTCTGACAAAGACACCACCTGTGACAAGTGGCTGGCACTGCGTGCGTGCCAGCGCACACCAATGCACACATGCAACAGGCGGTACCTGTGATGGCACCCATGTAAACGGGCGTTTGCTTGAATGATACACCAAGCTGCGCGCTGCCCTGCAATTAAAGCCCCCGGCTCTTGATAAACCTAGTAAAATGCTCAACTTTGCCTTTGTCCAGCTGCTTCTGGCCCGACGCATGCAGCATGTTCCTGTCCGCTTGGCGCACATCAGATGCGCGATTAATAGTTGACAAAATTAGTCGGGAATTGGGTATAATCAGATTAACCACCCACCGGAGTAAAAAACATGCGTCTCACTACCAAAGGCCGCTTTGCGGTTACCGCCATGCTGGACCTGGCCATGCGTGAAGCCAATGGCCCGGTAACCCTGGCCGGCATCAGCGAGCGCCAGAGCATTTCCCTTTCCTACCTGGAACAGTTGTTCGGCAAACTGCGCCGTTCCGAACTGGTAGACAGCGTACGCGGCCCTGGCGGCGGTTATACCCTGGCTCGCATCCCTGCCGATATTTCCGTGGCCGACATCATTGCCGCCGTGGACGAGCCGGTTGATGCCACCCAGTGCGGCGGCCGCGAAAACTGTCACGACAATCACCGCTGCATGACCCACGACTTGTGGACCAACCTGAACGCCACCATTTTCGACTACCTGGCCAAGGTCACCCTGGGCAGCCTGGTTGAAAAGCAGCGCGCCAAGGAAGCAGCGGCCAAAGAAAACAATGTAATGCAGGACAAGCGCGAAAGCAGCCTCCGCATGACTGCCTCCGCCTCCAGCGCACTGTAAGCGCACCGCATCCCCGGAGAATTGATAATGAGTCAGCTCAAGCTTCCCATCTACCTCGACTATTCCGCTACTACCCCGGTTGATCCCCGTGTTGCCGCGAAGATGATTCCCTATCTGACCGAGCAGTTCGGCAACCCGGCCTCGCGCAGCCACAGCTTTGGCTGGACGGCGGAAGAGGCGGTAGAGAATGCGCGGGCAGAAGTGGCCAAGCTTTTGAATGCCGACCCCAAGGAAATTGTCTGGACCTCCGGTGCCACCGAGTCCGACAACCTGGCCATCAAGGGCGCAGCCCAGTTCTACAAGAGCCGTGGCAAGCACATCATCACCGTCAAGACCGAACACAAGGCGGTGCTGGATACCTGTCGCGAACTGGAACGCCAGGGCTTCGAGGTGACTTATCTGGGGGTGCAGGAAAACGGCCTGATCGACATTGAAGAATTCAAGGCGGCCATCCGTCCGGACACCATTCTGGTGTCGGTGATGTACGTCAACAATGAAATCGGCGTGATCCAGGACATTCCGCAAATCGGCGAAATCTGCCGTGAAAAAGGCATCATCTTCCACGTGGACGCCACTCAGGCACCGGGCAAGGTGAAGATGGACATGAATGTGCTGAAGGTGGACCTGATGAGCCTGTCGGCCCACAAGGCCTACGGTCCCAAGGGTATCGGTGCACTGTATGTGCGTCGCAAGCCGCGCGTCCGTCTGGAAGCCCAGATGCACGGCGGTGGCCACGAGCGCGGTTTCCGCTCCGGCACCCTGCCGACGCACCAGATTGTCGGCATGGGCGAAGCCTTCCGCCTGGCCCGTGAAGAAATGGACAGCGAGAGCGAACGCATCCGCATGCTGCGCGATCGCCTGTGGAACGGCATCAAGGACATGGAAGAGGTGTACATCAACGGCGACATCGACCAGCGTGTACCGCACAACCTCAATGTCAGCTTCAACTTTGTTGAAGGTGAAAGCCTGATCATGGCGATCAAGGACCTGGCTGTTTCCAGTGGTTCGGCCTGTACTTCGGCTTCGCTGGAGCCGTCCTACGTGCTGCGCGCCCTGGGCCGCAACGACGAAATGGCACACAGCTCCATCCGCTTTACCCTGGGCCGCTTCACCACCGAAGAAGAAATCGACTTCGCCATTGCGCTGTTGAAAGATAAAATCGGCAAATTGCGCGAACTGTCCCCGCTGTGGGAAATGTTCAAGGAAGGCGTGGACCTGAATTCGGTACAGTGGGCCGCCCACTGAACTATCAATGATTTTGCGGGAGTAACTGGCTCAGGATAGCCGGGCTCCCGCCAGCAGGAGAGAGAGTCATGGCATACAGCGACAAACTGATGGATCACTACGAAAACCCGCGCAATGTGGGTTCGTTCGAAAAGGGTGATGACACCGTAGGCACCGGCATGGTGGGCGCACCGGCCTGTGGCGACGTGATGAAGCTGCAGATCAAGGTAAACGCCGATGGCGTGATTGAAGACGCCAAGTTCAAGACCTACGGCTGCGGCTCGGCCATTGCCTCGTCTTCCCTGGTGACCGAATGGGTCAAGGGCAAGTCGCTGGATGAAGCCATGGCCATCAAGAACACCGCCATTGCCGAAGAACTGGCCCTGCCGCCGGTAAAGATTCACTGCTCCATCCTGGCAGAAGACGCCATCAAGGCCGCAGTGAGCGACTACAAGCAAAAACACGGCAAGTAAGGAGCTTCGGACATGGCCATCACCCTTTCTGCTAGTGCAGCCAATCACGTCAGCCAGTTCATTGCCAAGCGTGGCAAGGGCCTGGGCATCCGCCTGGGGGTGAAAACCTCCGGCTGCTCCGGCATGGCTTACAAGCTGGAGTTTGTTGATGCCGCCACCGACGACGACATCACCTTCGAAAGCCATGGCGTGACGGTATTCACCGATGCCAAAAGCCTGGCCTACCTGGATGGCACCGAACTGGACTACACCAAGGAAGGGCTGAACGAAGGCTTCAAGTTCAACAACCCCAACGTCAAGAACGAATGTGGTTGTGGCGAAAGCTTCAACGTCTGATTGCCAGACTAGCCCACCTGCGCCGGGCTGCCACCAGTGGTGGCCCGGTTGTCACCCTGCAGTCCAGTAGCCCAAGGCCATGACTACCGAATTCTCCCAGGACTTCTTTCAGCTGTTCGGCCTGCCGCGCCGCTTTGTGCTGGATAGCCAGCAACTCGAACAATCCTGGCGCGCCGCCGCCGCCACCGTCCATCCAGACCGTTACGCCAGCAGCCCCGATGCGGAAAAACGCATGGCGCTGATGCAGGCCACCCGGGTGAACGAAGCCTATCAAACCCTGAAAAGCCCGCTGCGCCGCGCCCGTTACCTGCTGTCCCTGCAAGGCCGCGACACCCAGGAAGAAACCAACACCAGCATGCCGGTGGATTTCCTGATGGCGCAGATGGAATGGCGGGAAAGCATCGAAGAAGCGCGCGACGACAGCAATGTCGAGGCACTGGAAGCCCTGTCAGCCAGCTTGCGTCAGGAAAACCGCGCACTGGTGGCGGAACTGGCCAGCGCACTGGATGACGCGGGTGATTTGGACGCCGCCGCCCTGATGGTGCGAAAATTGCGCTTTCTGGAAAAACTGGACCAGGAAATCGGCGACGCCATTGAAACCCTGCTGGGCTGAACCGCCATCCCTGTGCACCTGATGTTAACGCTCACGCGACAACAATAAAGATTCCGTCATGGCTCTACTACAAATCGCCGAACCCGGCCTGTCCGCCGCCCCTCACCAGCATCGACTTGCTGTCGGGATAGACCTTGGCACCACCAACTCGCTGGTGGCCACGGTAAGGAGTGGTTCTGCCACCGTACTGGCCGATGAATTCGGCCGCAGCCTGCTGCCCTCCGTGGTGCGTTACCAGGAAGATGGCTCGGTCACCGTGGGCTATGACGCCCAGCGCCAGCAGAACCATGACCCGCACAATACCATCACCTCGGTAAAACGCTTCATGGGCCGTGGCCTGTCCGACATCAAGGACGCCGGCAGCCTGCCCTACCGTTTTGTCGACGCCCCCGGCATGGTGCAACTGCATACCGCCGCCGGGGTGAAAAGCCCGGTTGAAGTTTCTGCCGACATCCTGCGCGCGCTCACCCAGCGTGCCGAAGCCAGCCTGGGAGGCGAGTTGACCGGCGCGGTAATTACCGTCCCGGCTTATTTTGACGACGCCCAGCGCCAGGCAACCAAGGATGCAGCCCGTCTGGCCGGCCTGACCGTACTGCGCCTCTTGAACGAACCTACTGCCGCTGCCATTGCCTACGGGCTGGATAACGGTGCCGAAGGCACGTATGTGGTGTACGACCTGGGTGGTGGTACGTTCGACATTTCCATCCTCAAGCTCACCCGTGGCGTGTTTGAAGTACTGGCCACCAGCGGCGACTCTGCGCTGGGCGGCGACGACTTCGACCACCGCGTCTATTGCTGGATTCTGGAACAGGCCGACCTGCACGGCCTGTCGGCCCAGGACACCCGTCTGCTGCTGACCCGCGCCCGCGAGGCCAAGGAAGCACTGACCGAACACAGCGACACCCGCATCACCGCCATTTTGTCCGATGGCCATGCCATCGACCTGACGCTGGATCAGGACACCTTCCGCCGCATCACCAAAACCCTGGTGGACAAAACCCTGCTGCCGGTCCGCAAGGCACTGCGCGACGCCGGCATCAGCGCCGAAGACGTCAAGGGCGTGGTGATGGTGGGCGGTGCCACCCGCATGCCGCACATCCAGAAAGCCGTGGCGGATTTCTTTGGCCAGCCGCCGCTGACCAATCTGGACCCGGACAAGGTGGTGGCACTGGGTGCCGCCATCCAGGCCAATGTGCTGGCCGGTAACAAGGGCGAGGACGAATGGCTGCTGCTGGACGTGATTCCGCTGTCGCTGGGCATCGAAACCATGGGTGGCCTGACCGAAAAGATCATCCCGCGCAACAGCACCATCCCGGTGGCGCGTGCGCAGGAGTTCACCACCTTCAAGGATGGCCAGACCGCCATGTCCATCCATGTGCTGCAAGGTGAGCGCGAACTGGTGGCTGACTGTCGCAGCCTGGCGCAATTCGTGCTGCGCGGCATTCCGCCCATGGTGGCTGGTGCCGCCCGCATCCGCATTACCTTCCAGGTGGATGCCGACGGTCTGCTGGCAGTATCTGCCCGCGAAATGACCAGCGGTGTGGAAGCCAGCATCGAAGTCAAACCGTCCTACGGCCTGTCCGACGACGCCATCAGCCAGATGCTGAGCGACTCGCTGGCCCATGTGCAGGACGATATCGAGGCACGCAAGCTGCGCGAGGCCATTGTCGATGCCGACAGCCTGCGCGATGCCACCCTCACCGCCCTGCAGATTGACGGCGACCTGCTGTCCGCCGACGAGACCGCCGCCATCCGCCTGGTGCTGGACGAACTGCAAGCCGCCGTCGCCAGCCAGACCACGCTGGTGGTCAACCAGGCCACCCATCGCCTGAACAAGGCCACCGAAGACTTTGCCGCCCGCCGCATGGACCGCAACATCCAGCGCGCACTCAAGGGCCAGAATATTGCCGAGCTATAAGGACAACCCATGCCACGCCTGATTGTGCTGCCCCACGCCGACCTCTGCCCCGAAGGCGCGGTGATCGACGACGCCGAAACCGGCAAGAACATCTGTGAAGTACTGCTGGAACACGACATCGAAATCGAACACGCCTGCGAGCTGTCCTGTGCCTGCACCACCTGTCACTGCATCGTGCGTGAAGGTTTCGATTCGCTGAACGAAGCGGACGAGCTGGAAGAAGACATGCTGGACAAGGCCTGGGGGCTGGAAGCCCAGTCCCGTCTGTCCTGCCAGGCCGTGATTGGCGAGGAAGACCTGGTAGTGGAGATTCCGCGCTACACCATCAACCACGCCCGCGAACACCACTAAGACCCCCGCCTCCGGCAAGCTGGATCAAACCCGTTGCCGGACGGAGCTTGCAGGAGAACACAATGAAATGGACCGACGTTAACGACATCGCCATCGAACTGGTGGAAACCTACCCCGATGTCGACCCCAAGACCGTGCGCTTTGTCGACCTGCACAACTGGGTGGTAGCGCTGCCCGACTTCAACGACGACCACAGCCGTGGCGGCGAGCGTGTGCTGGAGGCCATCCAGCAAGCCTGGATCGACGAGGCCGAATAAGCGCCGCGCCATGTAACACCGATACCGCAAAGCCCGGCCACGCCGGGCTTATTCATATTCACGCCTACTCCCTCACTCCCTACTCCCTACTCCCTCACTCCCTACTCCCTCACTCCCTACTCCCTCACTCCCTACTCCCCACTCCCCACTCCCCACTCCCCACCACGCTGGCTGCCTATGACAGCCTGCTATAAGATGGCTCATCCCCCTACCCTGCCGCCATGTCCTGGTGGTGCCGTCATGGAGTCTAAACCATGTTTACCCTGATCATCGGCAACAAAAACCTTTCATCCTGGTCGCTGCGTCCCTGGCTGGTACTGAAAACGCTGGGCGAACCTTTCGAAGAAAAACACATCGACCTCACCGCCAGCGACAGCAAGGCCCGCATCCTGGCCTGCAACCCGGCCGGCAAGGTACCACTGCTGATCGACCAGCAACTGCGCATCACCGACAGCCTGGCCATCTGCGAATACCTGGCCGACTGCTTCCCGGCAGCCGGGCTGTGGCCGGATGACATCGCCAGCCGCGCCATGGCGCGTTCTGTCGTGGCCGAAATGCACAGCGGCTTTCAGGCCTTGCGCAGCGAGCTGCCGATGAATGTCTGTGCCGACAACGTCGGCTTTGTACCCAGCGCAGCCGCCCAAGCAGACATCGACCGCATCATCAGCCTGTGGGAAGGCCTGCGTCAGCAAAACCAGCATAACGGCCCCTTCCTGTTTGGCCACTTCACCATTGCCGACGCCTTCTTCGCCCCGGTGGTGTGGCGCTTTGTCAGCTACCATGTCGCGCTTGGCGGCCATGCTGCCGACTATGTCAGACACATGCAGCAACTGCCGGCCATGCAGGAATGGCATGCTGCGGCCAAAGCGGAAGCACAATAGGCCGGAAATGCCGCATTTCTGATGGAACAACGCGCCATAACTCATTAGAATGGCGCGTTTTTTTCATGCCTTCGCGCAGCAAGAGGTTCACAGCATGACTACCCCGTTCATCATTGGCGTTGCCGGCGGCAGCGGCAGCGGCAAGACCACGGTCACCGCCAAGGTACTGGAAACCGTAGGCCCGGACATGGCGGCAGTCATCGTGCAGGACTACTACTACCGGGACCAGGCCCATCTGACTTTCGAACAGCGCCTCGCCACCAATTACGATCACCCGCATGCCTTCGACTGGCCCTTGCTGATCGAGCATATTGAAGACCTGCTGGCCGGACGCGCCATCGAGATGCCGGTGTATGACTTCACCAATCACACCCGCGCCGCCAAAACCATCACGGTGAAACCGGCACCGGTCATCGTGATCGAGGGTTTGTTCCCGCTGTACGATGCCGCGATGCGCGACATGATGTCGTTGAAAATCTTCGTGGATACCGACCCGGACGTACGCTTCATCCGCCGCCTGCAACGCGATATCCGCGAGCGTGGCCGCACTGTGGACCATGTGATCGAACACTATCTGGCCACCGTACGCCCCATGCACAACCAGTTCATCGAACCCACCAAGCGTTTTGCCGACGTGATTCTGCCGCACGGTGCCAACGACCCGGCGGTGGACATCATCACCACCAAGGTGGCCAGCCTGATCAACAGTTAACAGCCGCTGACAGAAAACCTGCGGCGGGCCTTGCCCCAGGAACAGAACGCGGTTATCAGCCGCGCCAGCTGCCGACCTTCCAGTTTGTGTGGCCGCGCATGCAGGGCTGTCATCGCCAACGGTGACAGCCACCTCCCGCTGCATGCGGCAATGCAACAAACGCCTCCTCGCCTGTCCTCCCCCTTTGTGATGCCGTTTGCCTGCCTCTCGCACCTCGTACTCCAGCCCCTTTAGCTTTTCGTAAAAAAGATCCGCTTTTTCAATGACTCATCACGCCATCGCATAGCCTCTGCATGGATAAGCAGTAGTTTCACCTGTCGGGAAGGGCTGGAAGGTACATCCTTTTGGCCAGATGCCAGTCCCGCCTGCTTGCTGGAAAGTCTCTCCTCCTGCCGTGCGCAATCATGCAGCACCCGGTACTTATCCACAGCGAGCTGTATGCTGGCCTGCCCGCCAGTACCACCCCGAGCCATGCCTCACTCGCTGTGTTTTTTCAAAGCAATGGCGAGGAGACCACCATGGCAGCGCATCCACTGCGGGAAAAGCCGCTCAACACAGCTACCAAAGGCCTGGGCCACAGCCCGGACGCCTGCACCTTGCAAGACGTTGCCAGCCTGGGCTGGAACATCCTGCGCGAAGAAGTCAGCCTGCCGGTTGCCGTATTACGCCAGAGCCGCATTCAGCACAATCTAAACTGGATGCAGGACTTCATGCAGCGCTATGGCGTAAAACTGGCCCCGCATGGCAAAACCACCATGAGCCCGGCACTGTTCCACCTGCAGCTGGACCACGGAGCATGGGGCATCACCCTGGCCACCGCCCCCCAGGTACAGGCCGCCTGGCAGCATGGCATCCGCCGCATACTGCTGGCCAATCAACTGGTGGGCAAGGGCAATATGGCCATCATTGCCCGCCTGCAACAGGCAGACCCGGACTTCAGCTTCTGCTGCATTGTCGACTCTGCCGCCAACGTTGATGCACTCGGTGAATACTTTGCGGCCAGCGGCCAGCAACTGCGCATTCTGCTGGAATACGGTGTGGAAGGCGGTCGCACCGGCATCCGCTCCCCGCAACAGGAAGAAGCCGTGCTGGCAGCCATCGCCCGCTGGCCGCAATCGCTCCGTCTGGTGGGTGTGGAAATCTACGAAGGCGTACTGCAACAGGAAGCGGATATCCGCGCCTTTTTGCAATCGGTACTGGCCAGAACCCGCGAACACGCCGCCCGCGGCCTGTTTGCCGAAGAAAACATCATTCTGAGTGGTGCCGGTTCTGCCTGGTACGACGTGGTGGCGGATGAGTTTTCCGGCTTCAACCCGGGCAAACCGGTGGACATCCTGCTGCGACCGGGCTGCTACCTGACCCACGATGTCGGCATCTACCGTCAAGCCGAGCAACGCATCCAGAGTCAGAACCCCATCGCCCGCGACATGGGCAGCAGCCTGCTGCCGGCATTGCAGTTATGGGCCTATGTGCAATCGGTGCCGGAACAAGGCCGCGCCATCATTGCACTGGGCAAGCGCGATGCAGCCTTTGACGCCGGGCTGCCGCAGGTATCGCTGCATTTCCGTCCCGGACGGGACCAGGCGCCGCAGGAAGCGCCCGCCGACTGGATGGTCGCCAGCATGATGGACCAGCACGCCTTCATGCGCATTCCCGCCGATGCCGACCTGCAGGTGGGCGACATGCTCGCTTTCGAAATATCCCACCCCTGCCTCACCTTCGACAAATGGCGCCAGCTGCTGCTGGTGGATGACCAGCTGAATGTCAACGGCGTGGTGGAAACCCTGTTCTGACACCAATAAAGACCGCCCCCGCCCAAGCGGGAGGCGGCATTGCCCCTGCACCACTAAGGAGAAGTACATGACCCCAGTTCTGGGCAGCCAGTTGCTGCTGTATGCCGCCATCGCCATCATCGCGCTGGTGGTACTGATCGCCCGCTACCGCATCAACCCGTTCATTGTGCTGACCGTGGTTTCCATCGGTCTGGCCCTGGCTGCACAAATGCCGGCCAAGGACATCATGGCCGCCTATGAAACCGGAGTAGGCAAAACCCTGGGCCATATCGCGCTGGTGGTGGCACTGGGCACCATGCTGGGCAAGATGATGGCCGAATCCGGCGGTGCCGAACGCATTGCGCTGACGCTGATCGACAAATTCGGCGAAAAGAACGCGCACTGGGCCATGGTGTGCATCGCCTTTGTCTGCGGCCTGCCGCTGTTTTTTGAAGTGGGCTTTGTCCTGCTGATTCCGATTGCCTTCACCGTAGCCAAGCGGGCCGGTGTCTCCATGCTGCTGGTCGGTCTGCCCATGGTGGCCGGTTTGTCAGTGGTGCATGGGCTGGTGCCGCCGCACCCAGCCGCCATGCTGGCGGTGGGTGAATATGGCGCACAGGTTGGCAAGACGGTGTTCTACGCCATCATCGTCGGCGTACCCACCGCCATCATCGCCGGCCCCTTGTTTGCCAAGTTCATTGCGCCGCATATCCAGCTGCCGGCGGAAAACCCCATCGCACTGCAATTTACCGAGCGCGAAGCCGCACCACGTGAGCTGCCGGGTTTTGGCATCACCATTTTCACCATCTTGCTGCCGGTATTCCTGATGTTGCTGGGCGGCTGGGCCAATGTACTGACCGAAAAAGGCAGTGCCATGAACGGCCTGCTGCAATTCATCGGCAACTCGGTGATTGCCTTGCTGCTGGCCACGCTGGTGAGCTTCTGGACGCTGGGTCTGGCCCGTGGTTTCAGCCGTGACGACATTCTCAAGTTCACCAATGAATGCCTGGCCCCTACCGCAGCCATCACCTTGCTCGTGGGTGCCGGTGGCGGTCTTAACCGCATCCTGATTGAAACGGGTGTTACCAAGGAAATCATCGCGCTGTCGGCCGAATTCCAGCTCTCCCCCTTGCTGCTGGGCTGGTTGCTGGCGGTGCTGATGCGCGTGGCCACCGGTTCTGCCACCGTGGCCATGACCACCGCTGCCGGCATTGTCGCGCCCATCGCCATGGCCAGCGGCTACCCGCACCCGGAACTGCTGGTGCTGGCCACCGGTGCAGGGTCGCTGATTCTGTCCCACGTCAACGATGGCGGCTTCTGGCTGGTGAAAGAGTATTTCAACATGACCGTGGTGCAGACCCTGAAAACCTGGACTGTGCTGGAAACACTGATTTCCGTGGTTGCCTTTGTGCTGACCCTGGGGTTGGCCCAAGTCCTCTGAGCAACCTCGTCTAGCATCGGTTGGCAGCAAAACCGCCAGCCAACCGGTGAGCCCGCAGGAGAAACCCCATGCAGACTTTTGATACCCTGATCCGCCAGGTCAATCTGGTCGATGGCAGTGGCACACCGGCTCGCTGTTGTGATGTGGGCATCAGCCAGCAACGTATCAGCCTGATTGGAGATGCCAGTCAGCATACTGCCAGCCATGAAATCGACGGCCGTGGCCTGACACTGGCACCCGGTTTTATCGACGTCCACACCCATGACGACACCATGGTTATCCGTCAGCCACAGATGCTGCCCAAGCTCAGCCAGGGCGTGACCACCGTGATTGTTGGCAACTGCGGCATCAGTGCATCGCCCGTCAGCCTGAAAGGCGCCCCGCCAGACCCGATGAACCTGCTGGGCCCGCAGGAAGCTTTCCGTTATCCACGCTTTGCCGACTACCGCGCTGCGGTGGAGCAGGCCGAACCCGCCGTCAATGTAGCGGCGCTGGTGGGCCATACCGCCTTGCGCAGCAATCACCTGGACCGGCTGGATCGTACCGCCAGCCCAGACGAAATCATCGCCATGCGCGCACAGCTGGCTGAAAGCCTGCGTGATGGCGCACTGGGATTAAGCACGGGTCTGGCCTATGCATCGGCTTTCAGTGCCGATAGCAGCGAAGTAGAACAACTGGCTGCAGAGCTCAATAACAGTGGTGGGATTTACACCACCCACCTGCGCAGCGAGTTCGAACCGGTGCTCGAAGCAATGGACGAAGCCTGGCAAGTAGGCCGACATGCCAACAGCCCGGTCATCGTGTCGCACATGAAATGCGCGGGCAAAGGCAACTGGGGACGCAGCCCGCAACTGCTGGCTTCGCTGGAAAATGCTGCCCGCCAGCAGCAGGTAGGCTGCGACTGTTACCCCTACTCCGCCAGCTCCTCCACGCTGGACCTCAAACAAGTCACCAGCGATTTCGAGATTTTCATTACCTGGTCCACCCCGCATCCGGAAATGGCTGGCCAAACCCTGCAAGCCATCGCCGAACAATGGCAGCTGCCCTTGATGGATGCCGCCCGCAAGCTGCAACCGGCAGGCGCGGTGTATCACGGCATGGACCCGGTCGACGTCGAGCGCATCCTCAGCCACCCGCTCACCATGGTGGGCTCAGATGGCCTGCCGGAAGACCCGCTCCCCCATCCGCGCTTGTGGGGCGCGTTCCCACGCGTACTGGGCCACTACTGCCGTGAACGCAAGCTGTTCAGCCTGGAAACCGCCATTCACAAGATGACCGGCCTGTCGGCCAGCCGCTTTGCGCTGGATGAGCGCGGCCTGATCCGCCCTGGCTACTGGGCCGACCTGGTGCTGTTTGATGCCGCCACCATTCATGACACCGCCAGCTTCCACTCACCGGTACAGCCCGCACAAGGCATTGTCGCGGTCTGGGTGAATGGCACGCTGAGCTGGCAGCACACGGCACCTACCGGCGCGCGGGCCGGGCGCTTTTTGCCGCGCACCCGTGATATCCGTACCACCTTTCCCGTTACTCCCACACTGTAAGAATGCAAGGAAACCCAACATGAGCGATCTGAAACGCTATGGCATTGCCGGTGGCACCGGTGGCCAGACCATGCCCTTTGCCCGCGCGGTACAAGCCGCCGACGGCTGGCTGTATGTATCCGGCCAGACCCCGATGGTGAACGGCGAAGTGATTGAAGGCGGCATTGTCACCCAGTCCCACCAGTGCATCCAGAATGTGATGGCCATACTGAAGGAAGCCGGTTACGGCCCCGAGCATGTGGTGCGTTGCGGTGTGTGGCTGGATGACACCCGCGACTTTGCCTCGTTCAACCGGGTATTCCTGCAGTATTTTGGCGAACATCCGCCAGCCCGAGCCTGCGTACAATCCAGCATGGTGATTGACTGCAAGGTGGAAGTGGACTGCATCGCCTACAAGAAACCCTAAGTCAGAACCCGGTCCCGCTTGGTCCTTGTCTGTATGACAAGGGCCTGGCATCCCGTCACAGGAAAGACAGCACCATGCATATTGCCTGCCTTGGTGAAGGCATGATCGAACTGAGCGGTCAGCCGCTACAGCGCCGTTTTGGCGGCGACACCCTGAACACCGCCATCTATCTGGCCCGCGTGCTGGCCGGCAGTCCCCATCAGGTGCGCTATCTGACCGGCATGGGACAGGACAGCCTCAGCCGCCAGCTATTGGCCGACTGGCAAGCAGAAGGCGTGGATGTCAGCCATATCGTCATCCAGCCGGGCAAGCTGCCCGGCCTCTATATGGTAGAAACCGATGCCCGTGGTGAGCGCAGCTTCCTGTACTGGCGCAACGACAGTGCTGCACGCCATTACTTTGCCTCCGGCATCGACTTTGCCAGCCTGCTGCACACCGCACAGTTACAGGCCATTTACCTGTCAGGCATTTCGCTGGCGCTGTTCAACCAGCACGAACGCCAACGCCTGCTGGATGCCCTGCGCGACTTCTCTCGCGATGGCGGCAAAATCTGGTTCGACAACAACTTCCGCCCCTCGCTGTGGAACGCGGCACAGGCGCGTGCCGGTCACGAAGCCATATTGGCGCTGGCCGATGTAGCCCTGCTGACGCTGGATGACGAACAGGCGCTCTACGGGCCGGAAAGTGCAGAAGCCGTCGCCGAACGCACGCTGGCGCTGGGCTGCAAGGAAGTGGTGATCAAGCGCGGCGGCGAACCCTGCCTGCTGGCCAGTTCCGGCCTGCGCGAGGAAGTATTCGCCACTGCCGTGCCACAAGTGGTAGACACCACTGCCGCTGGTGATTCCTTCGCCGCAGGCTATCTGGCAAGCCGCGTGTTGGGCTATCCACCCGCCCAGGCTGCAGGTTTTGCCCACCGCCTGTCTGCCGCCGTGATAGCCCACAGCGGTGCCATCATCCCGCGCCAAGCCATGCCGCAGCGCTGATTGAATCACATCCAACACCGGCAACTCGCCGGTGTTTTGCTTTTGATAGATCACGCATGGCATGCATCAGGAGGCTGTCGATGGACGTGTATAGCTTGCGTAATGATCATTACTTTATGAGAGCACTGCGCGAGCAGGCCCGGCATGCCCTGCATGGTGATACTTACCGTTTCACCGATCAGGAACTGTTTGACCTGATGAAGGTGGAAGAACATTTCAGGGAATGGCAGCGCAGGCAAGCCAGCTTGTTGTTCGATGGTGAAACCCTGATTTGGCAAGAAGCCGGCCAGGAAAGAAAATGGACCGCCTATTCTGGTCGCAAGGGGTATTGGTCGCCGAAGTTTCAAAGCCTAAGGGATAAAGGTCCGATTCCTGAAGGTTTTTATCAAGTTCAGCAGAATGAATTGCAGTCTTGGGATGATGTGAATCAATTTAGCAAAACATTCTGCGTTATAGGTCTTGGAAGATGGCCTGGCTGTAGAGACTCTTGGGGGGAGCAACGTGTATGGTTAAAACCGAATGCACATACTAATGTTTATGGTCGTAGTGGCTTCAGCATTCATGGTGGCAACATCCCTGGCTCGGCAGGGTGTATTGATCTGACCCATAGCATGAATGATTTTACTGAACGATTTCGTTCATATGGTAAGGATATGGTATTAGAAGTACGCTATAAACACTTGCGTGATAGTAAAGGCTACCATGGCAGTCACATTTCAGGTGAATAGTCACTTTACGCACTGGATGAGTTCATGAAAACATGGCTGGCATTGAGAGTGAAATTTATTGCAAGTATTTTTTTACTGTTATTCTTGCTATCAATGATGAACGACCTGCTATTTCCATATGATCAAGTAAATGAGCAATCTAGAGTTTACCTCTGGGAAATCCAGGGACATAGCAAAAGCTTTTTCTACCTGCTCACCATTACAAATATTACCGTAACACTTATTGCATTAATTTCCCTATGGCTACCTATCACTTCTTTTAAAAAACTATTATTAGCACTACCATTACTAACATTATTTACTTTGCAACTGGCATGCACATGGTGCATCAGTGGCTGTTGGGACGGCTGGTAACAAACCTACGACACATGCATCAACAAAATAAACTGTCAGATAGTATTTAGCACTCTTACATTCAATACCGAATTTCTTGTTTTTTACAAGACTTCCCCTCTTCATCATCGCATGCGCATGAACAAATATTCACTCCCAGCACTAACATCAGCAATGCAAGTCTCGCTGTTAGCCGGAATGAAAATATTGCTCAGCATTTACCTGCTTTTCATTATAACCGTAGGCGGACTGTACAATATACTAGCAACCTTTAATGAAACACCAGACTACCATAGAGTCTTTCTACTCTTCGAGCAATTTTCTTATCCACCTCAATATTACCACTACAAAAAATACTTGGAGATAGTCATTTATTATGGCTGAGCAGTATTTGATATCATCGCAGCAGAACTAGCTCTGTTAATGCCATGGAAACCAGTTCAAATCAAGAACAAGTGACTGTTATGGTTTCCATTCATTATCAATACATCAATATTTTTTTACTTTTGCCTGATCATGTATCGCGTGCTGTAGTGGCAACATACAAATTGATCGAGTCACATCCAGCACCTTACAGAGCACATACAAGCCGCATGGCACCATAATATTACAAATTTGCGATCATCGCCTGAATGACAGCGAAGGCATCATGGCAATCTATATCAGATAAAATTGACACTGAATCACCTCTTCTTTCCCATCATTGCGTCCTGATCTGACGTGAGCAAGGTAAATATCAGGAAACTCCGCTCCCAGGCACCGTCAGATGACCAATTCCGACTTGAATTTGCCAGAGGGATGGCAAATTAGTGACAGATCAAAACTGCGTCATGCGCTAGCATGAGGCAAAAATGCGACCGACTGACAGGCATTTCAACAGCCTTTTAGCAAGATCAAAAATTAGCCAAAGGCAAATAGATTATTAAATTAATTATTTTTACACATTTAAATTTCATTTAATAATTTAATTTAAGAAATTTCCTATTGAAATAGGAGAGAATTTTTGAAAGGATGACTAAAAATTACATAAAACGGAACAACACTTCAATATTTGATACATGCAAATACATGACTATCGCATCTAAAACACTACAAATCCCAAAGCTTATTTTATTGGCATTTTTATTTGCAACAAAACCATGCTGGGCAAGTTGCACCGTCAGTACCAATAATGGATTAGCTTACTATACATTTAATGTATCAGGCGTAACACCTACGGCATTCGACCCAACTGCATATACAATAGGTCAGACCATTTACAAAGGCTCAGGCACCGTAAGCGTAAGCAATTATAAAAGTACGGGCCCCACCAACCCGACAGTTAACTGTACAGAATCAACATGGACTTGGACTGTTGCCTCACTACTACCTGCTGTGAATGGAATATTTCCAAGTTCCATCGCAGGACTAGGCTTGAAAATCTCATCCACATCTGGGACATGGCCCCTGTCATTCCCTTCTGGCAGCACATTTTCAGCAGTTTACAACATTACTGTCGAATTAATAAAAACTGGTGACATTACAGCTGGAGGGGTATTGAGCAACATCTTAGGTGAATATCGCATTCAGCCAAGCAACCAATTAGTAGCTCAGGTTACATGGGCAAATCCGGTATTAATTAAACCAAGTGTGCCTACTTGTACCGTCAGCACACCAAACATCACCGTCCCCTTATTGAATCCTTCCACCACCACATTCAGGGGGGTTGGCTCCACTTTCGGGAGTCGGCCCTTCCAGATTGGTCTGGTATGTACGGGGGGCAGCACTGGAACCAGCACAAATACCTACATTACCTTTACGGACCTGAATCAGCCAGGCAATACCTCCACCACCTTGTCACTGGCGAACGCTACCGGTACAGCCACTGGCCTTGGCTTGCAGATTCTGAATAACGGTACGCCAATCGGCTATGGACCGGATTCCAATGCACCCGGCAATACCAATCAATGGAAGGTGGCCAATATTGCACAAGGCGTCAGCAGTTATGTGATTCCGCTGAGCGTGCGTTACATCCAGACCGGCAGCCCCGTTACCCCCGGCACCGTCACCGGGCGTGCCACCTTTACCATGAGCTATCAATAACTGAACGGCTCATATCCAGCATGAGCCATTCAGTAGCAGTACATAAGCCAGTGGCCTTTGCAAAGCACCGTGCTTGCTGACTGTGTGCTGGTACGAATTCACAGGCACAAGCCCAGCTGTTAATGCCGTCCCCGCCGTACTCCCCCTCCCTTGCCCTGCCAAATCCTGCAAGACTGCACCCGATATGGTTCAACAAGCTGAATCGATACCAGCGCCTGCCGTGTCTGCTATGGACATCTGCCCAAGCACTTCCCAGTAGCAAGGAAGGCCGTGGACATACCATTTCCACGGGACAATTTGTCTCGCTGTACTGTACGGTCCGTCATCGGAATGAATTTATAAATTCTCCTTTACTATTCAGTTTATTATTGCTAATAATTAAATCGACATTCTACCCACACCTGAAATTAAGCTATTAATCACAAAAATTCGTTACCAAGCGTACCGAAAGACATACCAATGAAATTAATATTAAAATTAATCTCATCATTACTGGCCAATTTGATTTTAGGTCTTGGGCTAGCAAATATAACACTAGCAAGCTGCACAGCACTTAACTCGAACAACGGGCTGAATTACTACACCGTTACGGTAACCGGAATCAACCCACCAAGCTTTAATCCACAAGCTTATAGCATAGGTGCAACCATATATAGCACCACACCTTCTTTCATCTACACCAATTCATCTTCCTTAGGTGCGAAGATGACATGCACCGAAACCTGGTATGAATCCTGGATTGGTAATGGGGCCCCAACCAATAAAATATATCCCACAAGCATAAATGGACTAGGTATACGCATCAGTAGGCCGCAAGGCTCATTCGTTCTACCATTCATATTTCCAATTGGACATCTACCCAATTATGCCGAATATGTTACCCCCATCATCAGCAGCTCCCCTGTTTTTGTCGAACTAATAAAAACAGGTGAAATAACTGCAGGAGGAAGCCTAAGTGGGATTTTTGCCGAAGCTCATGAAAATTCACCAGGCGGGCAATTACTGGTTCAAGTCACTTACGGAAGTTCGGTTAAAATAGCACCTACAATTCCCACATGCTCTTTAGCGACCCCATCAATATCAGTAGCACTGGATGCACAAAAAAGAAATAGCTTCACGGGCCTTGGCTCTGTATCCGCTGCCAAGGCTTTCCAGATTATCCTCACCTGCACTGGTGGCAGTAGTGGCAGTAGTACCAATGCCTACATCACCTTCACCGACATGAATATGCCAGGCAATACCTCCACCACCTTGTCACTGGCGAGCGGTACCGGTACAGCCACTGGCCTTGGCCTGCAGATTCTCAATAACGGTACGCCAATTGGCTATGGGCCGGACTCCAATGCACCCGGCAATACCAATCAATGGAAAGTTGCCAACATTGCACAAGGCGTCAGCAGTTATGTAATTCCGCTGGGTGTGCGTTATATCCAGACCGGTAGCACTGTTACCCCCGGCACTGTCACTGGCCGTGCCACCTTTACCATGAGCTATCAATAAGCAGCGTTATTTACTACTCTCCCGATACCCGGAAGTAATGCCATACCCAATGTCAAAGAGGCCCTTATGGGCCTCCTTTGGCGGATAACTGGCGGCGTGCCTGAAACCGGTTCAGCGCCGCTTCCACCACCAGCTGGTATCCGGCTTCACATTTCCGGGCGGTAACTCGGTATTGCTGATTTGCGTGGTTTGCCAGCCATTAGTGGCCAGCAGCTGGATGGCTTCGGCATGGTGACGCAGGAATAGCGCCTTGAAACTGCCATCGCGCTCGGCCAGTTTAAGACCCTGCAATATGCGTTTGGCCAAGGCTGTGTTTTCCTTGCTGACCCAGAAGTACACCGGGAAAGGAAAATAGATGGCCTTGGTTTTCTCCAGTGTCAGTCCGGGATAGCGCGGCAGCTGTTCCTGCATTTCGCTGCCCACCTCGTTCAGCCCGCGCGGGAAGGCATCAAAACGGCCGGCGGCCAGCATCTCGAACAGGCTGTCATAGCCAATGGATGCCAGCATGTCGTAACCGTTGTTCTTCATGATGGGATAGTCGGCCCACTGGCTGTTGAGGCCCAGCCGGACACTGCTACGGAACTGCTGTGCGTTCAAGCGGGCAATGCGGGCGGCATCTTCCTTGCGCACAAAAAACACCCGATAACCGATGATGCCCTTGAGGATGTCCATGCGTACCGGCTGCAGCAGCTTTTCCCGCTGTGCATTCGGGGCAAAGGCAAGCACATCCACCTTACCGGAACTCAACAGCTGTTCGGCCCGCCATTGCGTCACATTGTCCTTGAGCGGTACCAGCGCGTAGTGGCGGTGATCCAGCTTTTCCACGTGATCCAGCGCTAGCTTGAGCAAGGCCCAGCGGTAGGTGTAAATGCTGCCGCTGGGGTAATAGCGGATCACATTGTCAGCAGCCTGGGCCGGCAGGCAAGCCAGCAGGCAAATGAACGGCAACAAGCGATTACGCCACGGCTGTCGGCAAGAGAAAAAGCTGGAAATACTGGATGATGGCATTGTGTCCCGTCCTGTGCTGCCTTAGCTTACGCAAACAATATGAAAGTTCATCGCTGTCTGCGTGAGGGGCAGTCTGTTCCCCCAGCATACTGCAGCACGGGGGAATGACAAGTTTTGTAAAGCGACGGAGTAATGCGAAGTTGGGCCGGTGGCGGCATGGCAACGCGGACGGAAAACCGCAAGGAAGGTTAAAAAGTAATGAGAACGGGATGCGCAGCCTGCTGCCACGCATCCCTTGCCATCAGTGTTGTGCTGCCGGCAATGACAACTTGCGCACGGCCAGGCAGGCCGCCGGGCGCAAGTCTTGCGCTTCGCCCTGCTCCACCGCCTGGGCCAGCCGCTGGCGCATGGCCGGGGCCCAGAAGCGTTGCAGATGGCTGGCGATTTCCGCCGCTGCTTCTTCCTCGCTGCAATCAGCGCTGAAAAAGTCGCTGATCTGATTGGCCATCTTCACCAGATGTGACGGGTTCATTGCACCTCCTCCCCACGGCCTTGCCGCAGCAGTTCCTGTTGCTGACGGCAGAAATGGCGGTAGCGTTGCTGCCATTCCGACGGCTGGTTGACCTTGATGATTTCCACCGCAGTCACCTTGTATTCCGGGCAATTGGTGGCCCAGTCGGAATTATCCGTGGTGATGACATTGGCCCCGGACTCCGGAAAGTGGAAGGTGGTGTACACCACCCCGGCGGCCACCCGTTCGCTTACCCTGGCACGCAGCACAGTTTCACCGGCGCGGCTGGCCACGCCCACCCAATCGCCATCGACAATGCCACGGTTTTCGGCATCGGCCGGGTGGATTTCCAGACGGTCTTCCTCGTGCCAGGCCACGTTGTCGGTGCGGCGGGTTTGTGCGCCGACATTGTACTGGCTGAGGATGCGCCCGGTGGTGAGCAGCAGCGGGAAGCGGCTGTTGACGCGCTCTTCGGTCGGTACATAGCGGGTGATCATGAAACGGCCCTTGCCACGCACGAATTCACCGATATGCATGGTAACGGTGCCATCCGGCGCTGCCGCATTGCATGGCCATTGCAGGCTGCCGTGGCGGTCCAGCGCGGCATAGCTGACGCCGTTGAAAGTGGGCGTCAGGCGGGCGATTTCATCCATGATTTCCGACGGATGACGGTAATCCATGGCATAGCCCAAGGCCTGGGCCAGGGCCACGGTGACTTCCCAGTCGGCCTTGCCGCCCAGCGGGTCCATCACCTTGCGCACGCGCGAAATGCGGCGTTCGGCATTGGTGAAGGTGCCGTCCTTTTCCAGGAAGGAGCTGCCCGGCAAGAACACATGGGCGAACTTGGCGGTTTCATTCAGGAAAATATCCTGCACCACCACGCACTCCATGGCCGACAGCGCGGCGGTGACATGCTGGGTATTGGGGTCGCTCTGCGCGATGTCCTCACCCTGGCAGTACAGCGCCTTGAAGCTGCCATCCAGCGCGGCCTCGAACATATTGGGAATGCGCAGGCCGGGTTCGTTATGCAGCGACACGCCCCAGGCTTGTTCGAATTCGGCGCGCACCACGTCGTCCGACACATGGCGGTAGCCGGGGAATTCGTGCGGGAAGCTGCCCATGTCGCAGGAGCCTTGCACATTGTTCTGGCCGCGCAGCGGGTTCACCCCCACGCCTTCGCGGCCGATATTGCCGGTGGCCATGGCCAGGTTGGCAATCGCCATCACCGAGGTGCTGCCCTGGCTGTGTTCGGTTACCCCCAGGCCGTAATAGATGGCGGCATTGCCAGCGCTGGCATACAGCCGGGCGGCGGCGCGGATGTCGTCCGCCACCACGCCGCATACTTCGGCCATGGCTTCCGGCGCGTGTTCCGGCTGGGCGACAAAGTGCCGCCAGTGGCCAAAGGCTGCGCTATCGCAACGGGCGGCGACAAAGTCCTCGTCCAGCAGCCCTTCGGTGACGATGACATGGGCCAAGGCATTGAGCATGGCCACATTGGTGCCGGGGCGCAGCGCCAGATGATGGGCAGCGCGGGCGTGGATGGCGTCCACCAGATCGATACGGCGCGGGTCGATGACAATCAGCTGCGCGCCCTGGCGCAGGCGGCGTTTCAATTGCGAGGCAAACACCGGATGGGCATCGCTGGGGTTGGCACCAATCACCAGCACCACATCGGCCTGCATCACCGAGTCGAAGCTCTGGGTGCCGGCAGATTCACCCAATGTCTGTTTCAGGCCATAGCCGGTGGGCGAATGGCAGACGCGGGCGCAGGTGTCGACGTTGTTATTGCCAAAGGCGGCACGCACCAGCTTTTGCACCAGATAGGTTTCTTCATTGGTGCAGCGGCTGGAGGTGATGCCGCCCACCGCGTCGCGGCCATATTTTTGCTGGATGCGGCGGAATTCGCTGGCAGCGTGATTGAGCGCCACTTCCCAGCTGACTTCCTGCCACGGCTCGTCGATGCTGCTGCGTATCATCGGCTTGGTGATGCGGTCCGGGTGGGTGGCATAGCCCCAGGCAAAGCGGCCCTTGACGCAGGAATGACCATGGTTAGCCTGGCCGTTCTTGTCCGGCACCATGCGTACCAGCTGGTTGCCCTTGAGCTCGGCACGGAAGGAGCAGCCCACGCCGCAATAGGCGCAGGTGGTGATGACACTGCGCTCCGGCTGACCCCACTGGATGACGCTCTTTTCCATCAGCGTGGCGGTGGGGCAGGCCTGCACACAGGCCCCGCAGGACACGCACTCCGAGCCGAGAAAATCCGCTCCTCCCGCCGGGCTGACGCGGGAATCGAACCCGCGTCCGGCAATGGTCAGCGCAAAAGTGCCCTGGGTTTCTTCACAGGCGCGCACGCAACGGTTGCACACGATGCACTTGGACGGGTCGTAATCAAAATACGGGTTGGAAACGTCTTTCTTGTCCTGCAGATGGTTGGCCCCATCCATGCCATAGCGCACTTCGCGCAGGCCCACCTGCCCGGCCACGGTTTGCAGCTCGCAATTGCCATTGGCACTGCAGGTGAGACAGTCCAGCGGATGGTCGGAGATATACAGCTCCATCACGCCACGGCGCAGTCTGGCCAGTTTTTCGCTCTGGGTGCGCACCACCATGCCGGGCGAGACTGGCGTGGTACAGGAAGCCGGATAACCGCGATGGCCGTCGATTTCCACCATGCACATGCGGCAGGAGCCAAACGGCTCCAGGCTGTCGGTGGCGCACAGCTTGGGAATGGCAGTGTCCAGCAGTGCCGCCGCGTGCATGACCGAAGTACCCGGCGGCACGCTGATGTTCTGGCCGTCGATGGTAAGGGTGATGCTGGCCTCGCCGGGGCGGGCCGGCGTGCCCATGTCCTTGTTGCAGGATGCGCCTGCTCCGCATTGGCAGCTCATCGTGCTTGCTCCTGAGTGTCCAGCCCGAAATCGGCCGGGAAATGACGCATGGCACTTTGCACGGGGAAGGGGGTCATGCCGCCCAGCGCGCACAAGGAGCCGTATTGCATGGTGTCGCACAGATCATCCAGCAGCGCGCGCTGGCGCTCTCGCTCGGCAGCATCCGGTGCCGCCAGCAGCCGCTCGATGACTTCCACCCCGCGGGTGGAGCCGATGCGACAGGGCGTGCACTTGCCGCAGGATTCCTCGGCACAGAACTGCATGGCAAAGCGTGCCATCTGCCCCAGGTGCAGGCTGTCATCGCACAACACCGCGCCACCGTGGCCCAGCATGGCGCCAATGGCGGCCAGTGCTTCGTAATCCAGCGGGGTATCAAACTGCGACGGTGGAATCCACGCGCCCAGCGGGCCGCCCAGCTGCACTGCTTTTACCGGCTTGCCGCTGGCAGTACCGCCGCCGTAATCGAACACCAGTTCGCGCAGAGTCAAACCAAACGCCCGCTCCACCAGCCCGCCACGCCGTACATTGCCTGCCAGCTGGAAAGCCATGGTACCCAGCGAGCGGCCCATGCCGAAATTGCGATACCACGCAGCCCCGCGCGACAGAATTAGCGGCACCGAAGCCAGCGACAGCACGTTGTGCACCAGGGTGGGCTGGCCGAACAGTCCGTGCAAGGCGGGCAGTGGCGGCTTGGCGCGCACCGTGCCACGGCGGCCTTCCACCGACTCCAGCAGCGAGGTTTCCTCGCCGCAGATATAAGCCCCGGCCCCTTCGCGAACTTCGATATCAAATTCATGGCCGCCGTGGGCCACATCCTCACCCAGATAACCATGGGCGCGGGCAATGTCGATGGCCTGACGCAGCACGGCAATGGCCGGGGCGTATTCGGAGCGCACATAGATATAGCCACGGCTGGCACCCACCGCCAGCCCGGCAATGGTCATGCCTTCAATCAGCAGGAAGGGGTCGCCCTCCATCAGCATGCGGTCGGCAAAGCTGCCGGAATCGCCCTCGTCGGCATTGCACACCACGTATTTCTGTTCGGCCTGCGCCTGACGCACGGTGCGCCATTTGATACCCGCCGGGAAGGCTGCACCACCACGGCCACGCAGGCCGGATTCCAGCACCTCGGCCACGATTTCGTCGTGACTCAGCCGCGCCGCGTGCTCCAGCCCCTGATAACCACCGTGAGCCAGATAATGTTCCAGCGACAGCGGGCTGGTAATGCCGGCGCGGGCAAACAGCAGGCGCTGCTGGGTTTTCAGATAGGGCAGCTGTTCCACCAGCCCCACCGACAACAAATGATCGCCATTGGCAGCCAGGTCCACATCCAGCAGGCTGGCCACGTCATCCGGGCTGACTTCACGGTAACCGGCGCGGCCTTGCGGGGTGTCCACCTCCACCAGCGGCTCCAGCCAGAACAGGCCGCGCGAGCTGGTGCGTACGATATCGATGTCCAGATTGCGGCGTGCCGCCTCGGCGGCGAACGCTGCCGCCACGGCATCCGCACCCACGGCGCAGGCTACCGAATCCATCGGGATATACAGGGTCAGCATTTTGCCTCCTTGCTACAGGATGCCAGCAGGGCGCTGAGTTTTTCCGGGGTGACGCGGGCGTGCAGCTGGCCATCCAGCTGCAAGGCCGGGGCACAGGCACAGGCCCCCAGGCAGTACACCGGGCGTAATTCCAGCTGGCCGTCCGCCGTGTGGCCGTGGTCGTCCACCCCCAGTTGGGTGCGCAGCTGGGCGGCCAGCGCCTCGGAGCCCATGCTCTGGCAGGCTTCGGCGCGGCACAGGCGCAGGCTGTGCGCGGCAGGCGGGGAGGTACGGAAATCGTGATAGAAGCCGATGACGCCATGCACCTCGGCCTGGCTCTGGTTCATGGTACGGGCAATGGCCGGGATGGCATCTGCCGGAATATGGCCCAGTGCATCCTGTACGGCATGCAGCAGCGGCAGCAGGCCGCCGGGCAGGTCCCGGTATTGCTGCAGCAGTTGCTGGAGTGTCTCTTGTTGTTGTGCGTTCATGCTTGCGGTCCTGCGCGTGAGCCTTGCTTGAAAACATGCTGTTTGACTGCCAGACGGCAAGATTGCGCCGTCTGGCAGCACACTGCAATGCCCAATTGTCGTTAGCTGCCAGTCGGGCATGTACTACTTGATGGTGAGCTCAGTGTCAGGCCGCGCGCAGCAGTTGCAGATGCGGGTCGATGACGAATTTCTTCGGCGCTCCGCCATCAAAAGCCGCATAGCCCTGCGGGGCCTGATCCAGCGTGATCAGCTCCACGCCCACCACTTCGGCAATATTGATGCGGTCCCACAAAATGGCCTGCATCAGCGCACGGTTGTACTTCATCACCGGCGTCTGGCCGGTGAAGAAGGCGTGAGACTTGGCCCAGCCCAGCCCCAGCCGTACCGACAGGCTGCCCTTGCGCGCCGCTTCGTCCTTGGCACCCGGGTCGTCAGTCACATACAGGCCGGGAATGCCGATGCGCCCTGCTTCGCGGGTGACTTCCATCAAGGAATTGAGCACGGTGGCCGGGGCTTCCTGCTGCGAACCGGCATGGCCGTGGCCACGCGCCTCGAAGCCGACAGCATCAATCGCGCAATCCACTTCCGGCACGCCCAGAATGGCGGCAATCTGCTCGGCCAGCGTGGCATCCTGCGACAGGTCGGCAGTTTCAAAGCCCACCGCCCGCGCATGCACCAGCCGCGCCGGATTCACATCCCCCACGATCACCACCGCCGCGCCCAGCAAGCGGGCGGACGCCGCTGCCGCCAGACCCACCGGCCCGGCACCGGCCACATACACCGTACTGCCGGGGCCAACCCCGGCGGAAACGGCACCGTGATAACCGGTGGGCAGGATGTCGGACAGGCAGGTGAGATCGCGGATCTTGGCCATGGCCTGATCGCGGTCGGGGAATTTCAGCAGGTTGAAGTCGGCATAAGGCACCATCACGTATTCCGCCTGCCCGCCCACCCAGCCGCCCATGTCGACATAGCCATAAGCGCCACCGGCACGGGCCGGGTTTACCGACAGGCACACGCCGGTGTGCTGTTCCTTGCAACAGCGGCAACGGCCGCACGCCACATTGAACGGCACCGATACGATGTCGCCCTTTTTCAGGGTTTCCACATCGCTGCCCAGCTCGATCACCTCGCCGGTGATTTCATGCCCCAGCACCAGGCCGGAAGGCGCGGTGGTGCGGCCACGTACCATGTGCTGGTCCGAGCCGCAGATATTGGTGCTGAGTACTTTCAGGATGACCCCATGGCCCAGCTTGCGGCCCTGGGGGGATACCAGTTCGGGAAAGGGAATGGACTGTACTTCTACCTTGCCTGGCCCTACATAAACTACTCCGCGGTTACCCGTCATTGTTGTCTCCTCACTGCAACTGCATCGGAGCGCGCCCCGCTCCGGGGGGAGCCTGCGCCAGCCATGGCTGGCGGCCCACCCCAAGATAAGGGAGCGGCGGGTGGGCAACTTGAACAAATGCGACAGCTTTGCGGTGGATAACGTCTGTGGGCTGTTCGCCCGGTGGATAAAAAAACCTGTGTAATCATGGGGTTTTATGTACAGAACCGGCGGGCATGGGGAATGGAGCGACGTCGGTGCGGTGCTTATGTGCCTTCGCGCTCGCGGTTATCGCCACAAAGTAAAAACAGGTGTTGCATCCGCTCACGCGGATGATGTTTTGTCTTGCCGCTTCCGCGCGGCGGACGGGAAAGAGGGCTTGCCTGGCCAAGCCCTCCTTCACCTCCAAGGCCACCCCACAAGCATGGCCTGCGGCTGCCCGACAGGTCCCGACCGGGGCGAGGCGCGCCTGAACTCGCGATTTGCTAACGTCAAATCGCTCAGACATTGCAGGCGCTTAACTCCTCGCCCCGGCCACCCGTCGGCATGCTTGACGGGGCCCTTGGGCGCGTCGATACGGTGCTTATCTGATCAAGAACGCCTTGGCGTTGGTGCGCAGCTTTCCGCCGCCTCCACCCGCCACGCCTGTTTGTTCATCCGTCTGGCCAATAGCTGATGGCAAGCCTCCGCCAATCGCAGTAATTCCACATTGCTGCTGGACAAACCATCCGGCGCGGCAATGTGCTGGGCCAAAGCCTGCAAGGGCGTGACCTGACTATTGAGCGCCACCAGTCGGCCATGTGCATGGCGGCTGGCGTGATTGGGGGTGAAGCGCAGCGTCAGCAGCCAATGGCCGTGCTGCCAGCCTTGTCCCTGTTCCAGTACCGCACGTAATACTGCATGGCTGATCTGCTGCCCGGCCTCGGCGGCCATGGCCAGTGCCTGGTCGTGGCGTGGCGCATCGCTTGGGCGCTGATGCAACGCGGGGAGGATTTGGCGGTTCAGCCAGTGGCGCAGCCGTTGTGCGGCTGGGCGTCTGCATTCGCGCAGCGCCTGTTGCAGGGTGTTTTCCGGCCAGTAGTGTTGTGGGCTGTCGTGCTGTGGGTGCTGGCAGCCGGGGTGTTGTTGCAGGATGTGTTGCAGGCGATGGCGCAAGCGTGGGCCGAACAGTTGCATGATGTCGTCGCCGTGCAGGCAGCAGGTGTGGGGGTGGAGGTGCAGGCGGATGGGTTTGCCGAGGTAGAACAGGGTAAGGGGTGGGGGAATGGCTGATGGTGAGTTTTGTGTCATGGGGCTGATCTCCAACTAGAACATCGGGAAGTCGAGCCACCTGCGTCGCCAAACACGGGTGGCAGGCCAGAGCGGGCTTGGCGAACCGGTTAGTTGGCACCGGCCTCTCGATTGAGAGTCCCGCTTGGCCTGCCATTGAAAAAACATGCAAGCACAAGAAAAAGTGGCTGGTTTAGAGCCACTTTCACCAACTAAATACACAGGTCGCCAAACCTGATTGCGCCTGGTGGCGCAACCGGGTAAGGCTAATCAGCGTTGTTGGCAGCGGCAAGGGTAGAGGGGCGCGGAGACACTGGCAAGAGGTGCAGGTAAGGGGTTTGAATCCGCTGCGCGGATGGTGTTTTGCATGCCGCTTCCGCGCGGCGGACGGGAAGCGTGTTTGCTTGGCGACGATATTGGCACTAGCACGTAGGGCGGAAGGCCCAGCCTTACCGGGGCGTTCCGCCGTCATGCGGACCATCCCTGCACACAACACAAAATCAATTGTTCGGACTGTAGAAATCCGCTGCGCGGATAATGATTTGCATGCCGCTTCCGCGCGGCGGACGGGAAAGGGATCTTTGCTTGGCCAAAGATCCCTTTCATCCCTAAAGGCCACCCAGCAAGCATGGCCTGCGGCTGCCCTCCGGGACCAGACACTGCTGCGGCACGGCTGGAACTCGCGATTGGCTAACGTCCAATCGCTCAAACAACCAGCCGCTTAAAACCGCAGCAGCGCCACCCGTCAGCATGCTTGACGGGGCCGGTGGGCGCGTTGGTGCGGTGGGGAATCCAGCAGATAAGACGATTCCGGATGCCACCAAATAGATTTCTGCTTACGACCCAAAACGGAAGTTACTACGGGAAGAACGCAATCGTTCAACATATTAAGTGGGCGGGCCAGCACAAAACGCGGCACAGGCTCACGCGACCTGTCAGGTTGGCCGTTTTTTAGTACTAAATTGGCTATGGAAGAACAATTGGCTTGATATTGCTTGCCTTGTTGCAAATTACTTTATTGAACCTATTCGCCATCCATCTGTATTTTTCAACAACATTGGCACTACTATTTTTCAGTCCAGTCTCAATTAACGTTCTCCAACAATCTAGGTTGATACGTGTTTGGAAGTTGAGGCTCGTTTGGTTGGCTGCAATTTTTGACATCCAAAATGGATCAATATATGGAGAGTCATGATCATCCTCTGCCACGAGCTGATGCCTTCTTATTTTAACGATCTCTTTATCTTCATCTGAGCTTGCTAAGCAAAAACAATTAAGGGAGTTTTCATCAATCACAATCACAGGGGCACTACCTGGCTTGTCTTTTGCAACAGCATCGACAATTGCGGGACCAAAAATCGTATTTCCCGAGTGATACAAATTCCCAGTAACAATTGCCCCTCTGAGAAGAAAGCCGTGAGCACATATGCTATTTTGAATACGTGCCGCAGCCTCAAAGAGCCACATTGCATCAATATTTGTTGCAGGAGTTGAAATAACAAGACTATCTGAACAATAAATTACTTCTGGTATCACGATGTAATCATATTTACGACCAGACACGTCAAGCAGATCATCTTCCTCTATCTGTTTAGAGGCATCAGTGATTAATTGATCGAGGTGCTTGAAAAGTCGGAAGCACCTAGCTGCTTCAAAGAACTCACTTTTCGAATATTTGGAGAAACCAAGAAGATCACAGTACAGAACATGCCTCAGTTCAAATTTTGAATTTTCACTAATCATCGTGACGACACCATATGGAAATTACTAACTTCTAAATTTACCTGAAACCTTAACAGTCTACTTTGAGGCGAAAGGTTCTATGTTCGCTCCTGGCCGATACCTGTCATGCTAGCACATTGGCATGGAGAAAATCTTGGCCTGCATTGGTGACGAACCAAGCAGTGATCCGTTATCGCAAGACCGTACCAACGAAACCTGCTCCCGTCAGCGCGAGCCGACACAGGCGTGCCGCTCAGGGTCTTAAGCGGTCGGCTGTCCGCAGCGGCGCGACGCTAGCGCGCCGCAAGTTCCGGCCGCGCCCTGAGCGGTGCGGCTGGGGCGGGAATTCGACGCGCTGCGGGTCGCCTTTTCTTTGGGTACTTTCTTTTTGGCGAAGCAAAAGTAAAGTACCTCGACGGCGGGGCGAGACCCGCGATTTGTTTTTGTCTTTGCTTTTCGATGGTTTTCTTGATGCACAAAGGACAAGCATCCGCTGACGCGGATGATGATTTGTATGCCGCTTCCGCGCGGCGGACGGGAAAGGGATCTTTGCTTGGCCAAAGATCCCTTTCATCCCTAAAGGCCACCCAGCAAGCATGGCCTGCGGCTACCCGACAGGTCCCGCCCGAGGCGAGGCGCGCCTGAACTCGCGATTTGCTAACGTCAAATCGCTCAGACATTGCAGGCGCTTAAAACCTCGCCCCGGCCACCCATCGGCATGCTTGATGGGGCCGGTGGGCGCGTCGGTGCGGTGGTTTTCCCGCAGGGGAAATGCGTTTATTCGGGAACGTTGCGCGGTGGATCGCCCCTTCGGGGCATCCACCCTACGGGGTCGATGCGTAGGGCGGAAGCCCCAGCCTTACCGGGGCGTTCCGCCGCCATGCTGGAACTCGCGATTTGCTAACGTCAAATCGCTCAGACATTGCAGGCGCTTAACACCTCGCCCCGGCCACCCGTCGGCATGCTTGACGGGGCCGGTGGGCACGTTGGTGCGGTGGCTTTCCAGCTGGGAAAATGGATTTACTCGGGAGGATTTCACGGTGGATCGCCCCTTCGGGGCATCCACCCTACGGGGTCGGCGCGTAGGGCGGAAGCCCCGGCCTTACCGGGGCGTTCCGCCGCCATGCATCCATGCCATCACACCAAGGTGAGCTGCACACCAGCCCCCCCAAGCGAAAGCCCCGACCGGGGCCGGGGCTTTCAAAGGTGCGCTACCGATTAAATCAGTGACCCAGTGCCTTGTTCACTGCAGCCAGGCCCGGCTTGCCATCCAGCGTGGTGACACCGGCCAGCCAGGTTTTCAGGATGTCCGGGTTCTTCTTCAGGTAATCACGCGCGGCGGTTTCCGGCTTCACCTTGTCCATGATCGGGCCCATCACACGGTTTTCGATGGTGGTGGTGAAGTGCAGGTTATGCAGCAGCTTGCCCACATTCGGACAGCGGGTTTCGTAATCCGGGCTGATGGCGGTGAACACCTTGGCTTCACCCAGGTTGGGGCCGAATACATCGTCGCCGCCGGTCAGGTAGGCCATCTTGTATTTCACGTTCATCGGGTGCGGTTCCCAGCCCAGGAACACGATCCACTTTTTCTGGCGGATGGAGCGTTCCACCTCGGCCAGCATGCCGGCCTCACTGGATTCCACCATCTTGAAACCCGCCAGGTTGAACTGGTTTTTCTTGATCATGCCGTCAATCAGCAGATTGCCGTCATTACCCGGCTCGATGCCGTAGATCTTGCCGTCCAGCTTGTCCTTGAACTTGGCAATGTCCTTGAAATCCTTCAGGCCACCTGCAGCCACGTAGTCCGGCACTGCCAGCGTGTACTTGGCACCCACCAGGTTGGGGGTGTCCAGTACCTTGATCTGGCCGGCCTTGACGAAGGGCTCGATCACCGGGGTCATGGACGGGTTCCAGTAACCCAGGAACACGTCGATCTGCTTGCTCTTGATGCCGGAAAAGGTGATGGGCACCGAGGCAATGGTGGTGGACGGCTTGTAGCCCAGGCCTTCCAGTACCACGCTGGCCATGCCGGTGGTGGCGGCGATATCGGTCCAGCCTACATCGGCGAAACGGACATTGCGGCATTGCGCCGGGTCATTGGCCAGCGCGCTGCCACAGGCAGCCAGCAATACCGAACCCAGCATCAGCTTGCGAATTTTCATTACACCACTCCCGTATAAATGTTTTGATCAACCCGGTGACAGGATTGCCGTGCCAGCACGATGGGCTGGCTGCGGAGAACAGGTGGAAAACCAAGGTCTTGCACAGGGTCAAGATTGCCATGCGCAGCAAGGGCTACTTGCGCCAGCACGACCCTGACTTGCGCGAATGCGCCGTAGAAAAAAGGCCAGTGCTGCAAGGAGTAACAGCACTGGCCGGCTGCCGGTTTTGCCGCCCGGCAGCTCAGGCAATGACTGCAGAATCAACCAGATACTGCTGGCGCTCGCGGCTGGGCGGATAGCCGAACAGGCCGCGATAGGACTTGGAAAAATGCGATGAGGACAGGAAACCACAGGCCACGGTGACTTCCATCACGCTCATATTGGTTTGCAGCAGCAATTCGCGCGCGCGGCGCAGGCGCAGGTCCAGGTAGTACTGGGCCGGGGTGGTATTCAGATAGCGCTTGAACAGCCGCTCCAGATGGCGCAGCGACACGCCCAGTTCGTCCGCCAGGTTTTCCAGCGAGCGCGGGTTTTCGATATTGCTTTCCATCGACAGCGCGGCGTCCACCAGCGTTTCGTGGCCGGTGCCGATACGGGCCAGCAGCGGGATGTGCTGCCGGTCGCCATTGTCGCGCAGGCGGTCGACGATGAACTGCTCGGACACATCCGCCGCCAGGCTCTTGCCGCCCTTGTGGCGGATCAGGTGGCACATGAAGTCCAGCGGCGCCGTGCCGCCACTACAGGTAAAGCGGTCGCGGTCCAGCACGAACAGGTCGGAGGTGAACTTGGTCTTGGGGAATTCCTCGCTGATGGACAGCAGGTTTTCCCAGTGGATGGCACAGCGGTAGCCATTGAGTACCCCGGCCTTGGCCAGCGCGAAAGTGCCGGTACAGATGGCACCCAGCGGCACGCCCTGGGCAGCAAAGCGGCGGATGACGGACAACACCTTGTCGTCCACCGCGTCACGCACCTGCCAGCCGCCACAGACAATCAGCATGTCGTATTGCTGCGGGGCTTCGGGGGAGGTGATGGGAGAGAGTTCCAGCCCGTTACTGGCGGCTACCGGCTGGCCATCAGCCGACAGCAGGCTCCAGCGGTAGAGTTTTTTGCGCGACAGGTAATTGGCCATGCGCAGCGGTTCCACGGCGTTGGAAAACGCGATCATGGAAAACTTGTCCAGCAGCAGGAAACCAATATGCGACAACGATGCGATTTGTTGCGGACCCATGGTGACCTCGGTAGGTGATGTGTGATGGATGGTTTTTGTGTTGTCTTGCATCGGCCGGATGATGGTTGCCATCCGGCCTGCTGATACCGGCAGGGTCTAGCTGCCCTGCTCTGCCGCACGCGTGGTGGGCGTGTGGCCAAAACTCTCGGTAATGCGGTCCAGGATGATGGCGAGCAGCACCACCGCCAGGCCGCTTTCAAAACCCAGGCCCACATCCAGCCGCTGGATACTGGCCAGTACATCGTTACCCAGGCCACCCGCCCCCACCATGGAAGCGATGATCACCATGGACAGCGCCATCATGATGGTCTGGTTGACCCCGGCCATGATGGAAGGCAGCGCGATGGGCAGCTGCACCTTGAACAACAGCTGCCAGGAAGTACAGCCAAACGCATGGCCGGCTTCCACTTGCTCCTTGTTCACCATGCGGATGCCCAGGCTGGTGAGGCGCACTGCCGGCGGCACGGCAAACACCACGGTGGCCAGAATCCCCGGCACCCGGCCCAGGCCGAAGAACATGGCAGCCGGAATCAGGTAAACAAAGGCCGGCATGGTTTGCATGAAGTCCAGCACCGGGCGCACCAGCATGCCCACCAGCTTGTTGCGGGCACACCAGATACCCACCGGCACCCCCAGCAGCAGGCTGACACAGGTGGCCGACAGGGTAAGTGCCAGCGTGGCGATGGTTTGTCCCCAGAAGCCGGTCGCCCAGATCAAACCCAGTGCGGCACAGACAAACAGGGCAAATTTCCAGCCCAGCCGCCAGAAGCCTATACAAGCAAATATCGCGCCCATCACCAGCGGCGGAATGCCCAGCAACAGGAATTCCACCATGGTGGCAAACCAGTCGATGGTGTTGCCGATGGCGTCAAAGGCCCCGGCGTTGTGGTCCAGCATGAAATGAATGATCTTGTTGACCCAGTCGCCAATCGGCAACATGTCTTGCGTGCTGATATCAGCCATGACGGCGTACTCCTTCGGTGCGGCTCACGCACCATCCCGGCGCAGCGGCCAGCGGATGGAACGATAAGCCTGTTGTCCGGTTCAGTGGGTGGCGGTGCTTTGCAGGCGGTGCTGGGAAATCTTGCTCAGCACGCTGCTGGGCGTGATCAGGCCCAGGCACTGGCCCTGATCGTCGCGTACCTGCAGGGGTTCGGTCTGGCCCAGCAGTTGCTGCAACACATCGGGCAGGCTGCAGGACGGCGGCACATGCAGGCCGGGGCGACCGGCATGCGGGGCATGGTTCACCTCGATCAGGTCCTTGGCTTGCAGGTAGCGCGAGGTATCCACGCTCTTGAAGAAGTTGCGCACGTAGTCGTCGGCCGGGTTTTCGATGATTTCCTGCGGCGTGCCCACCTGTACCAGGCGGCCGCCTTCCATGATGGCAATGCGGGTGCCGATGCGCAGGGCCTCTTCCAGATCGTGCGACACGAAGAAGATGGTGCGGCGCTGTTCGCGCTGCAGTTTGAGCAGGATGTCCTGCATTTCGGAACGCTTGAGCGGGTCCAGTGCCGAGAAGGCTTCGTCCATCAGCATCAGCGAGGGGTTGACCGCCAGCGCACGCACCAGGCCGACACGCTGCTGCATGCCGCCGGACAGCTCGTGCGGGTATTTGTGGGCAAACGGCGCCAGGCCGACTTGCTCCAGTACTTCCATGCCACGGGCTTCGCGGGTCTTGCGATCCACCCCGGCAATTTCCAGGCCGAATGCCGCATTGTCCAGCACCGAGCGGTGCGGCATCAGGGCAAAGCTCTGGAACACCATGCTCATGTCGCGGCGGCGCAATTCCACCAGCTGCTTGTAATTGAACTTGGTGATGTCCTGGCCATCCAGGATGATCTGGCCGTCGGTGGGGTCCATCAGGCGGTTGATCAGGCGGATAAGGGTGGACTTGCCGGAACCGGACAGGCCCATCAGCACGAAGATTTCCCCTTCCTGCACAGAAAACGACACATCGTTCACGCCGACCACACTGCCGGTCTGCTTGAAGATTTCATCCTTGTGCGCGCCGGATTTCAGCATGCGCATGACGTCTGAGGACTTGCCCCCAAACACCTTGTAGAGGTTCTTCACCACTATCTTGGCCGACTGCATTGTCTCTTCTCCTTCGTAGCGATCACACGCTGGGCCTGACTTGCGCCTGCTTCATTCACCGCTGTCCGGCAGTGCTGAAATCTTGTACGCCAGTCGGTTTGCCATCGTGTCCGGCACGGCAGTCCTGCTGCCGGCCGGGATATGGTCTACCCGGATACTTCGTGCCTGTTCCGGGCCTTTAAACATTGCTGCCTGCCATTGCTGGCTGGCTTTTACCGGTGACCAAAACCAGAACCCTGTGCCCGTCGGGCCACCGCAGTGTGGTATTCCCCATGGCCGTTGCCCGCCAGCTGTGCCGGAATATCGCCGGATCTGCAGACTGATCCGGCAAGCACCGCCACCTCTTCCACCGCCAACGATTTCGAAGAATGTTTAATGTAAATCAAGGATTACGATAGGGAGTTAGTGGTATTTAAAATAACCGCATTCCGACGCTGATCTGCCTGCAAACGACATCAGGTCGAGAAATGACAATTCTTCACCCCTGTACAGCAAAATCAGCTGCTTAGCGCCATCCGGCGGCTACAAGCTGCCCTTCTGACCCTGTCGTAAAAAAACAGCAATACTTTGCTGAGAAAAAACGCCATCTCCAGTGGAATTTCCTGATGCAGTGCACCAATGGCATAACAGCAGCAAATTCCACTAGCTAAAAGGTATAAAGCAAGAAAAATGCCTGTGCCCAAACGGACAGACAGGCATCAAGGGAGCCACACGACAGGCCTGCTCCGGGGGAAAGCAGGCCCAGGGGAAATCAGCGATTACAATCAGCGGTCCACCACCAGATCGCTCAGCGGCTTGCTGCAGCAAGGCAGGAAGAAACCCTGGTCCACCTCGCGCTGGCGGATGCCGCCTTCGTGCTGCATGTCCACCTTGCCTTCCAGCAATTTGGTCTTGCAGGTGCCGCACACACCACGGGTGCAGGACGCCGGCAGGCGCATGCCCTTGGCCAGCGCAGCGGCCAGCACGGTCTGGCCCGGTGCCACCGACAGGTCATCCCCCATCTTGGCAAAATGCACATTAAAGCCGCCGCCTTCACAGCTGGCGGTTATTTCATCCACTGCGGCGTCCGGCGCTGCGGCCGCCAGCTCGGCAAAATTGAAGCTCTCTTCGTGGTAGTGCTGCATGTCAAAGCCGCAGTCCTGCAGCATCTGCCGCACCGAGGCCATATAGGGTGCCGGGCCGCAGCAGAACACCTGACGTGCCATCAGGTCGGGCACCATGTGCAGCAGGCGCGCCGCGTCCAGCCGGCCGGTAAAGCCCGGCCATTCCGGTTCGCCCTGCCGGTTTTCACAGACAATCGCCTGGCTGAAGGTGGCATGGCTGCTGGCAAGCTGGGCCAGTTCCTTGCGGAAAATGATGTCGCGCGGCGAGCGCGCGCTGTGGACAAACACGATGTCCGCGCCACTGGCCAGGTCGGTCAGCGCCCGGCTCATCGACATCAGCGGCGTGATGCCGCTACCGGCGGACAAGAACAGGTAGGGCGTGCTGGCATGGCGCACATAGGTGAATTCGCCGGACGGCCCCAGCACATTCAGCTGCATGCCGGGACGCAGGGTGTCATGCAACCAGCCGGACACCACGCCACCGGGAATGCGCTTGACCGTGATGCTGACGCGGTCTGGCCGGGTGGGGCTGGAGGACAGGGTGTAGCAGCGGTTGACGCTTTCACCGTTGATATCCAGCTCCAGCGTGATGAACTGGCCGGGCTGGTAATGAAAGCGGCGCGGCGGTTCGGCACGGAACACAAAGGTTTTGACGTCGTGGGTTTCCTCACGCACCTGCACGCATTGCAGCGTGCTGTCTTCGCCCGGCTGCCACCAGGGCAGGTCGGCGGCTTGCGGGTGAGTATCCGGATGGGTGTTGACGCTGCTCATGGCGATTCCTTTGCAAGCTGGCTGATCGCCCGTTGGCGGGCTGTTGCTGTAAGACCCGATAACAAAACCCCCGCTCCAGCGTTGCGCCACCTTGCCGTACGCTATGTACTGTCTGCGGCGGCGCGCCTTGGCCCGGGTTCTCTACGCGGTTTTGTTAACGGTTCTAAGAGTGGGGCAGGCCGCGCCAGGCAGCCTGCCATTTGCTACGTGTTTACTGCGCTAAAGAGGGGATCAACCCTGTTCCAGCCCTGCCCCCAGGCGGCCGATATACCAGTTGGTGAATTTCTCCACCAGCTCTTCGGTATAGGGCGAATACGGGCCGGGACGGTAGGCGGTGCTGTTGACGCCCACTTGCGACTCTTCCACCAGATGGCGGTCCTGGCCGTTGGTGGCATTCCACACGCGGGTCAGGTTGGCCACGTCGTAATCCACGCCTTCCACCGCGTCCTTGTGCACCAGCCACTTGGTGCGCACCAGGGTGGTGTCCGGGGTCAGCGGCAGTACGGTGAAGGTAACGATGTGGTCGGCCATGAAATGGTGCCAGGAGTTGGGCTGGGTCCAGAACGACAGGCCACCCGAATCGGCGTCCTTGATGTCGCCCAACAGCTTCTTGCAGGCCGAGCCGGTGTCCATGGTTTGCGACTGGCCCTTGCGGTCCAGCGGCATGCGCATGGTGCGGAAGCCGGACACGTCGGACAGCTTTTCGATTTCGGCCGACGGCAGGCCACAGGCCTCCCAGCGCGCATGGCTGTCCTTGACGATGTTTTCGTAGTTGGCCAGGCCCGCGGCCAGTTCGGCCTTGGGGGCAAAGCCGTAGCTGTAGGCATACAGCGAGATGGTGAGCTCGGGATGGTTGCCGGTGCAGTGGTAGCACTCGCGGTTGTTTTCCATCGTCAGCTTCCAGTTGCCCGCCTCGATGATGTCGATCTGGGCGGCCACCTTGGTGTTTTCAATCTGGTGCGGGGCGATATAAGGGCCCATCTGCTCCAGCATCACGTCGATGTCGGCCGGCGGCTCGTCGACCAGACAGACAAACAGCAGGCCTTCCAGATTCTTCAGATGCACCGGCTTCAGGCTGTGATGCGACAGGTCGAAGCCTTCGGGCATGTGGTCGGCAAAAATCAGCTTGCCGGCCAGGTTGTAGGTCCACTGGTGATAAGGACAGACCAGATTGCCCACCGAACCTTTTTCATCGGCGCACAGGCGCGAGCCACGGTGGCGGCAGACATTGTGGAAAGCCTTGATCTGCATGTCGTCGTCACGCAGGATCAGGATGGGTTCCTTGCCGATTTCCACGGTGACATAGTCGCCCGGCTCCGGAATTTCCGACGACACGGCCACGTAAATCCAGTGACGCTGGAAGATGTACTTGATGTCGGCATCAAACACTTCCTGCGAATTGTAGAACGGGGCCTCCAGGCTATACCCCGGCTGACGGCGGGCAACCAGCTCACGCAGTTTTTGTACCGGCTGGAAGCGAATGGCGCTTTCTTGCATTTCACGCATCTCCAAAACAAGTTTTTGCTCAGGCATCCTGCTAGCCGGTGGGTGGGGTGCTGGTCGGATGCTGCGGGGTTGTTGTCAGAAATCGACGAGCTGATGTTGCCTGAGGTAATCCAGCACAACTTGCGCTTTTTCGACAGAATCGCCCTGTTTTACGACCACCCCGGCCTGCTTGGCATCGCCCCCGGCAATGGCCCCCTGCATGCGGGCATGGCCGCTCACCTTGCTGGCCGCCACCAGCGCGCGCGCGCGGCGGGCAGGCTCCAGCACCACCGGGGCCAAAGCCGCGCCAGTGGCGGCTTTGCGCTTGATCTTGCCCTGCTGCAGACGCGCGTAACTCCAGCCCGGCGCGGTAGCCGCACGCGGGTTGACGCTGGCCACCAGCGGCAGGCTGGCCTGCAAGGTGCGGCGCACACCCTTGGGCAAGGCCTGCACCGCCCGCCATTGCCGGTCGGATTTGGACAAGTCCAGCACATCCGGCAGCAAGGCCGCGCCCAGTTGCTCGGCCAGCTGGTAAGGCAGCAGGCCGGAACCATCACCGCCACCGGAACGGGCACCACACAGCACCATGTCGACACCCTGCAAGGCCGAGCCCAGCGCAGCGAGCACATCGCTGTCCGGGCGCAGGCTCAGGCTGTGGATGTTGTCTGCACCACGGGCCAGATAATCGGCCAGCGCGGCATCGTCGGCGGCACCGGCATACCAGACTTGCAGCTCACCGGGCAGGCGCTGCGCCAGCGCCAGTGCGGCCAGATCGGCCTCGCCAGCACAGGGACGGCCACTGACCGGATGCACGGCCGGGGAAACCAGGACGGCTATTTTCATACTTGCTTCTCCTTGCGCTCACGCCGCACCAGTTGTTCAAACGCACTGATGAAGGACTGGCAGTCGTCGATGATGCTGAGGTCGGCACGCTTGATCATGGGGGCGGCGGCATCCAGGTTTACCGCAATCACATGGCGGCAGGACTTGATGCCTTGCAAATGCTGTACCGCACCGGATATGCCCAGCGCGATATAGGCACTGGCCTGCACCGTCTTGCCGGTGGCACCTACTTGCTTGTCGCGGGTGAAGCGGCCATCGTCCACCGCCACGCGGGACGCCCCCACCGCAGCGCCCAGTGCTTCGGCCAGTGCCAGAAAGCCCGGCACATTGCTGACGCCATTACCGGCGGACACGATCAGGTCGGCCTCTTCCAGTGCCAGCTCGGAAGCCGGACTGGCGGCACTGCCCAGGTCCTGCACCTGCTCGCTGACGGCTGGCAGGGCAGCGGTTTCCAGCCGCTCGCCCTTGCCGACAAAGGGCAGTCTGGCTTCGGCCACGCCACGCGCCAGCAACAGCAGCTGTGCGCGGTCACGCAGGCTGAAACCGGCACCGGGCTGGCGACGGCGCACGCCATCAGCGGCGATTTCCACCACATCGGTCACCACCGACAGCCGGGCGCGACAGGCCAGACGGCGGCCCAGGTCGGCATCCTCGCCACGGTCGGCAAACAGCACGGTATGCGGGCTTTCCTGCTGCAACAGTTGTTGCAGCAGGGCCAGTTTCTGTTCCGGCGCGTAGCCGGGGTCGGCCACGGTCAGGGCGCGGTCCACGGCCAGTTCGGCCAGCGCTTCCGGCGCGGCGTCTTCCATGCCGTACAGCAAGGCCAGTACTTCGCCATCCTTGCCCGCCAGAATGGCCGCAGCGGCAATGGCTTCGCGCGCGGCATCGTCCAGTTGGCCGCGTTCGGCGTGTGCCACCACCAGCAGGCGCTGGCTGAACGGCCCGTTACTGCGCAGCGGCTTGTGGGCCGGGCCGTGGGCCAGCATGGCGGCATCGCGGCTGCCGCTGTCATCGCCCAGCACAATGCGCTTGAGGCCGCTGGGCCCCAGCACCCACGGGCGACGCGGGTCGATGCGCGGAATGGCCTGGGTAGAAAAATCCATCACTTTCTCCTTGTAAGCAGCAGCGGACGGGGCGAAGTCTGTGCTTCTGCCCCGGCTCGCCTCAGGCCAGGCGTTCGGCCACCAGTTCGGCCAGTTCGATCACGTCTGCCCGCTCACCCACCACGCCTTCCAGCATGGCCGTGCAATTGGGGCAGGCCACCGCTACCCGGCCGGTGCCGGTTTCGCGGATGTCATCCATGCGCATGTCGGGGATACGACGCTGACCGGGAATATCGGTAAAGGCCGCGCCACCACCCCAGCCGCAGCAGCGGGCGTCGCGCCCGGAGCGCTGCATATCGACAACTTTGATACCAATGCCCTTGAGCACATTGCGCGGCGCATTGAAGCCATCGTTGTAACGGCCCAGATAGCAGGGGTCGTGGAAGGTGAGCGGCGGCAGCGGCGTGGCATCGGCCTTCAGCGGAATGGCGCGACGCGCCAGCAGGTGTTCCAGCAGCTTGCTGTGATGCCATACGTCAAACTGGCCGCCCAGCGCCGGGTATTCATTGGCCAGGCAATGAAAAACATGCGGGTCCGGCGTGACGATGTGAGCAAAGCGGTATTGCGCCAGCGTGGCGATATTGGCCTGGGCCAGCCGCTGGAAACCGGCTTCGTCGCCCAGACGGCGCGCCACGTCGCCGCAGTCGCGCTCGGCTTCGCCCAGTACAGCCACCTTCACCCCGGCGGCTTTCAGTACTTTCACCAGCGCGCGCAATGCACGCTGGTAACGCATGTCGAATGCGCCCTCACCGGCGAGCAACAGCCATTCGGTTTGCTCACCCGGCTGCAGCACCGGCAGGTCCAGGTCAATCGCCCAGTGGTAACGCACCGCCAGCGGGTAGCCGCCCACGGTGTCGGTATTGCGCAGATTGGCCAGCGCCTCGCTGCCCTTGCCCGGCACTTCGCCCCGGCTGAGGGTGACGTGACGACGCAGGTTGACCACGGTGTCCACATGCTCGATCAGCATCGGGCAGTTTTCCACGCAGGCGCGGCAAGTGGTGCAGGACCACAGCGTTTCCGCCGCCAGCACGCTGCCGACGATGTCCTCGCCCGGCTTCACCACCACGGCCGCCTCGCGGCCCGGATGCGGGTTGCCGGCATAGGCCGGGTCGGTGCCACGGCTCTGTGCCGCTACCATGTCCTGGATCAGCTTTTTCGGGTTGAGCGGCTGACCGGCGGCATAGGCCGGACAGGCGGCCTCGCACTTGCCGCACTGCACGCAGGCGTCAAAGGACAGCAGACGGTTCCAGGCGAAGTCCTCCACCTTGGCCACACCCAGCTCGCCCGCGGCCAGATTCAGCGGCTTGAGGTCGGAGGATTTACCGGCAAAGCGTTCGGCACGCGGGTGAAAGGCCAGATGCAGCAAACCGGCCACCGCATGTTTCATCGGCCAACCGAGGCCAATGCCCAGCGCCAGTTCGGCACCGCCCAAGGCCAGCATCAGCAGCGCCACCACGGCAATCAGCTGCCCGGCCATGCCCAGCTGCGGGCCGGCAAACAGCAGGCCGGCCGCCAGCAGGCTGCCCAGCGCAAACAGGCGCAGGCGGGCGGGCAATACTTGCCAGCGGCCTTGCGACAGGCGCGGCGGGGCTTGCAAGCGACGGGCCTGCATCATGCGTGCGCCCAGCAGCATCACTGCCGCCATCAGCACCAGCAGCACGTCCAGCCAGCCCTGGTACAGCATCAGGCCGTAGTTGAGGGCCGACAGCAGCAGGATGGCCACGCCGCCACCGGCTGCCGCCACGTGGGCACGGGCCACGGCGGGTTCACGTGCCACCACGTGGTGGATATCGACAAAATAGCGCTTGGGCATGGCCAGAAGGCCAAGCCAGGACACACTGGCGCTGCGCCCCTGCTGCCACAGGCTGGCACGTCTGGCCAGGCCACCCAGCAGCAGGAGAGCACCCAGCCAGAACAGTCCGGTCAGGGCATGGGCAAGGGAGAAGCTCATGTCAGAAATCCTTCACCAGACGCAGGGCGTCGTAGATGGCACCGTGGATGTTGTGCATGGAAATGCAGTCACCCACGCGGAACAGCAAAAACTCACCCGCCGCCAGCGGCTGCGACAGGGAAGGCTGCGGCTGCGAGGCAAACAGGGTGTGGACATCGGTCTGACCCTGGTTCTTCGATAGCTCCTTCATGTCCCAGTACAGGCTGTCATTGGGCAGGATGCCGTTTTCGATCACCACCTGATCCACCGCCCGCTCTTCCAGCGCCTCGGTGTATTCATTGCGCAGCACGGCGATTTTCTTGTCGCCTTCGGCATACACCTTGTCCAGCCAGAAATTGGGGGTGGGGATGATGCCCTGTGCGTACAGGCGACGGTAGAAAATGGGGAAAGTCGTCCCGCCGGTGTCGTCGCCCACTTTTACGTCGGGGGTGACGATTTCCACCGTGCTGCCACGGCTGGACAGGAAGTCGGCCACGCCGAAACCGGCCTGGGTGCTGACGGCGTCATACACCAGCACGTTCTTGCCCGGTTCCACCTTGCCGGACAGGATGTCCCAGCTGCTGACGGCAATGCCCTCATCCACGCCCCAGTCCGGCACCTGGCTGGTATAGGGAATACCGCCGGTGGCCAGCACTACGATGTCCGGTTTTTCCGCCAGGATCATCGCCTTGTCGGCGGCCACGCCCAGACGGCGATCCACCCCCAGACGCTGGGTTTCCATGTCCAGCCAGCGCACGATGCCGGCCATTTGTTCGCGCTGCGGGGCCTTGGCGGCGAGTACGATCTGCCCGCCTACCTGCGGCTGTTTCTCGAACAGCACCACTTCATGGCCACGCTCGCGCGCCACGCGGGCGGCTTCCAGCCCGGCCGGGCCGGCACCTACCACCACCACCTTGCGCAGCTTGTCGGCCTTGGCAATGTCGTGCGGCATGGTGGCTTCACGGCTGGTGGCGGCATTCTGGATGCACAACACATCCTGACCGTGATACTGGCGGTCGATACAGTAGTTGGCCCCCACGCACTGGCGGATCTGGTCCTCCTTGCCATCGCGGATCTTGATCACCAGATGCGGGTCGGCAATATGGGCACGGGTCATGCCCACCATGTCCACCATGCCGCTGGCCAGAATGCGTTCGGCCTGTACCGGGTCGCGAATGCTTTGCGCGTGCATCACCGGCACCTTGGACACCGACTTGATGCCGGCAGCCAGATGCACAAACGGCTCCGGCGGCAAGGCCATCGGCGGCATGCAGTTGGCCAGGGTGTTATGGGTGTCGGCACCGGACCCCACCACCGACAGGTAGTCGATCAGGCCGGTTTCCGACATGGCCGCGGCAATGTCCTTCAGCATGTCGTGGCTGAGGCCGTCTTCATGGAATTCGTCACCGCACATGCGCAGGCCGACGCAGAAATCCGGGCCTACTTCGGCCCGCACCGCATTGAGCACTTCCACGCCAAAGCGCAGGCGGTTTTCAAAGCTGCCGCCCCATTCGTCGGTACGAAAGTTGGTGCGCGGGCTCCAGAACTGGTCGATCAGATGCTGGTGGGCGGCGGAAATCTCGATGCCGTCCATGCCGGCAGCCTTCACCCGGCGCGCAGCCTGGGCAAAGTCGGCAATGATGCGGCGGATTTCATGCTGCTCGATCACCTTGGCATTGCCACGGTGTACCGGTTCGCGAATGCCGGACGGGCTGACCAGATGCGGCCAGTGCTCGCCGTAATAGCTGGAGCGGCGACCCATGTGGGTGGCCTGGATCATGATCTTGGCGCCGTGGCGGTGCATGGCCTCGGCCAGCCGCGCCAGCGGGTCGATGATGGCGTCGGTGGCCAGGTTCACCGACTTCCACCAGCTTTGCGGGCTGTCGATGGACACCGGGCTGGAGCCGCCACAAATGGCCAGGCCCAGGCCGCCCTTGGCCTTTTCTTCGTAATAGCGGATGTAACGGTCGCCGGGCAGGCCGCCCGGTTCGGCATACACCTCGGCATGCGCGGTGCTCACCACGCGGTTGCGCAGCGTCAGCTTGTTCAGGGTAATGGGCGCAAACAGGTGCGGATAGCGCATGGGACGACTCCCGGCTTACAAGGGATGAACGGTGAAAATGCAGTAGTCGGCACCCAGGCCGGCACACTGGCTTTCGCGGCTGACGGTGCGGTAGTCATGGCCCAGGTTTTCGCCCACCCAGTCCATGGCACCGGCAAACCAGCCGGCAAACAGATAGCAGGCCATGTGTTCGCTCTGCGGTGCACCGGCCACGCCCTGGGCCAGCACGAAACAGGAGTTGTCCAGGCGGATGCTGGCATTGCCGGTCACTTCGTCGGCTTCGATGAAGCTGAACTGGCCCCAGCCGCGCTGCGACAGGCGGGACAGATAGTGTTCGAACACCGCCATGCCCTCCAGGCCATGGGTTTGCGCCTCGCTGCCACACCAGAAATGGGCAGAACGGTAACCGGCTTCGTACAGCGAATCGGCGTACACGCGACGGCCCAGTGCTGCCTCGATGGCCAGATGGTTGTTGATGAAGAAATGCCGCGGCACATACAGCATGGGCAGGCCGTTGGTACTCCAGACGCCGGTGTCGGCATCCACGTCGATGGGAAGTTGAGGTTGCATGCCACTCTCCTGAGCAAGATGGGCGAGTCTGTCCGCCATTGCCTTGCATGGTGCCGGAGGGCATGCTGACGCTGTTCAGCGCTTGCGACAGGTATTTGCCCCATACCGACAAGCCGGTCGGCAACAGACAACGCAGCAAGCAGCGGGGCTGTCCAACTTTCGGCCAGTCCAAGCGCGACATCAATCCGGGCATATTCAACGGTCATGTCACCGGCCCGGCCAGTGATGCCTCCCCACCTCCACTTTCCGACAGGTTCCTGACCATGCACACGCTTACCGACGACGGTACCCGCCTGTTCCTCAGCCGCATGGGAGACCGGGGCAGTCCGCCGCTGATCCTGGCCCATGGCACTTTTTCCAATCAACGCAGTTGCGCACCACTGGCCAGCCATCTGGCCGCGCGCGGCTGGCAATGCTGGTTGTTTGACTGGCGTGGGCACGGCCACAGCGACACGCCGCGCCGCAGCTTCGATTTCGAAACCCTGGCCACACAGGATGTCCCGGCCGTATTGCGCGCGGTGGAAGAAAACTGCGCGCCACTGCGCCCCTTCTGGCTGGGCCATTCCGCCGGAGCGGTGATTGCCGCCATGTGGCTGGCCAGACAGGCCCCGGCCTGCGAGCGGCTGGCCGGTTTGCAGATGCTGGCTGCCCAGGCAGCCAGCCGCCAGCGCAGCTGGGCCATGCAGCAAAAGATTCGCCTGATTTCCTGGCTGCTGCCCTTGCGCCGGCAAATTGCCAGTCACTGGATGCCACTGGCCACCGAGGCGGAAAGCAGCCGCCTGCTGCGCCAATGGTGCCGGTGGAATCTGCAAGGCCGCATGCTGGGCAAGGATGGTTTTGACTATCTGGCTGCACTGGGCAGGCAGCAACTGCCGGTACTGGCGCTGGCTGGCGGTGGGGATGACTTCATTTCACCGGCGGAGGGCTGCCAGCGTTTGCTGGACAGCTTTGGCAGCCCCGGCAAGCGCTATGTGCTGTGCAGTCAGGCACAGGGCTTTGTGGAGGATTACAGCCACGAACGGCTGTTATTGTCGAAAAATGCCAAGAACGAAATCTGGCCCTTGCTGGAAAACTGGCTGCACCAGCATATGGCACGGTCCGAACCTGAACCATCGTCCAAGCAAAACAGCCTGCTGATGACACCCACCAGCCGCGTTACGGTGCTGGTGGACAACGGCAGCAACGGCGATCCCCGGTAGCGCCTGGCCATACAGCAACAAACAGCCCGCCACCATGAACCAGGCAGCGGGCTGTCGCCATTCAGGCCGTGATCAGTGTGTCCACTCGTTTACCTTGGCACCATTGGCCTTCACCCAGCTATCTGCTGCGGCTGCCGGTTTGGCACCGTTTTCCACATCCAGCATCACCTTGCCGATTTCCTCCGGCTTCCAGCGGAATTTCTTGAAGAAGGCCACCACTTCCGGCGCCTTGGCGGTGAGACCGGGGTTGATCACGCTATCCACATGCTCGGCATCGCCGTACACCTTCTGCGGGTCTTCCAGGAAGCGCAGCTTCCATTTGGCAAACATCCAGTGCGGAATCCAGCCGGTAACGGCAATGGATTTCTTGCTGTTGATGGAGCGGGCCAGTTCAGCCGCCATGCCGGTGCCGGAGCTGGGCAGCAGGGTGTAGTCCAGCTGGTATTTCTTGATGGCTTCTTCGGTTTTCTTCATCACGCCGGCACCGGCATCGATACCGACAATACGGCCCTGGAAGGCGGCCTTGTTGGCGTTGAGGTCGGCAATGGAATGTGCGGCCACGTAATCAGGCACGATCAGGCCGATCTTGGCACCCGGGTAGTTCACCGCCACATCCACCACCTTGTCCTTGAACTGGGTGTAATACGCTTCGTGGGTGGTGGGCAGCCAGGCAGACAGCGTGGCGTCCAGGTCGCCCCGGGCCACCCCCTGCCACATGATGCCGGCAGCCACCGGCACCATTTCCACCGGATAACCCAGCTTGTTGCGGATGATGTTGGCCGCCACATTGGTGGTGGCCACACTATCCGACCAGCCTTCTACGTAGCCGATCTTGATGGTGGGCTTGTCAGCCGCATGGCTACAGAATGGCAGGGCCACACCGGCCAGCAGCAGGGCAAGAAATTGGCGTTTCAGCATTGCGTTCTCCAAAGATAGACAGGTTGAATCAAGGATGAACATCACAGAGCGGGTGCGGCATCATGAAAGTGCCGTGTTGTCAGCCCGCTTCCGTTACAGCACTGCACCAGAGTCTGCCTAAGGCAGCCCGGCATTCTCGTTGTAAACGGCAGCCCGCTGGTGACGGGCACAGTGGCAAGCGAATAAAAAAGCGGGGTCTTGCGACCCCGCTCAAGGCTCAACTACCCCAGACGTCTGCAAATACACGGAGCCAGTTTTCACCCAGCACCTTGCGGATCTTGCTCTCGGACCAGCCGGCCTTTTCCATGGCAGCGGTCAGATTCGGCGTTTCGCCGATGGTGCGGATGCCTTCCGGATTGAGGATGGTGCCAAAGTTGGTCAGGCGACGATGACGGCCCTTGTCGTGGGTGATCCAGTCAAAAAAGCCCTTGTCATAGCCCTGGGTGAAGTCGGTGCCATAACCCACGCAATCCTCACCCACCAGGTTGATGATGTAGTCCATGGCCTCGACATAGTCGTCCACCGTGGCCTCGATGCCGCGCTTGAGGAAGGGCGGGAACATGGTGACGCCGATGAAGCCGCCATGGTCGGCAATGAAGCGCAGTTCTTCATCGCTCTTGTTACGCGGGTGTTCTTTCAGGCCGGACGGCAGGCAGTGCGAGTAGCACACCGGTTTTTTGGATTCCAGAATGGCCTCGCGCGAGGTGTTGCCGCCCACATGGGACAGATCCACCATGATGCCCACGCGGTTCATCTCGTTGATTACTTCGCGGCCAAAGCCGGACAGGCCGCCGTCGCGCTCGTAGCAGCCGGTGCCCACCAGGTTTTGCGTGTTGTAGCACAGCTGCACCACGCGCACGCCCATGTCGGCAAAGGCTTCGATATAACCCAGATTGTCTTCAAAAGCGTGGGCGTTCTGGAAACCCAGGATGATGCCGGTCTTGCCCTCGGCCTTGGCACGGCGCACGTCCTCGGTGGTACGCACCAGGGTGAGGATGTCACTGTAATCGCGAATCTGCTTTTTCATCTCCGCGATATTGGCCACGGTGTCCTGAAAGCCTTCCCACACCGACACGGTACAGTTGGCAGCCGACAAGCCGCCACGGCGCATGTCGTCAAACACCTCGCGGCTCCATTTGGCAATGATCAGCCCGTCAATCACCAGTGCGTCCTGATGCAGCGTCGTCATACACGTACTCCCCAACAGAAAAAAGTGGAACAACAAGCGGCTCAGGACACCTCGGCCAGCCGCACATGAACGGTTTCCGGCAGGCGCAAGCCGCCTGCCAGGGCAAACAGCGCCACCAGCATCAGATAAACAGCGGGGGCCAGATGACTGCCGGACACATCAATCAGCCAGGTCGCCATCAGGGGCGCAGTGCCGCCAAAGATGGTGTAAGCCAGGTTGTAGCTGATGGCACCCGCGGTATAGCGGATGCGGGTGGGAAAGCTTTCCGACAGCAAGGGCGCGGTCACCACGCCGGACAGCACCGCGGGCAAGGCCTGCAACATGCCGCCCAGCACCGCCAGCCACAGCTGACCGCTTTGCGCCAGCCAGAACGAAGGAAAGATGGTGAGCACAATCAGCCCGCACACCGTGGCCATACTGCGCCGCCGCCCTACCCGGTCGGAATAACGCCCGGCCAGCGGGCACAGCAGCGCAGCAAACAGCAGGGACAGCACCGACACCAGCAGGGCATTGCCGCGGCTCATGCCCGCCACCTGCTGCAAGTAAGTGCTCAGATAGGTGGTGAAGGTATAAAACGACAGCGCCGTCACCGAGATGAAGGCCGACAGCCAGGCAATGGGGCGGCCATGACTGGCAAAGGCCTGGCGCAGCGGCGCGTGCTCGGTTTGCTGGCGCTGCTCCAGCGCGCGGAAAGCCGGGGTTTCCGCCAGACGGTTACGCAGATACCAGCCCACCAGCCCCAGCGGTGCGGCAATCAGGAAAGGCAGCCGCCAGCCCCAGTCGGCCAGCGCTTGCGGGCTGAGCCACTGGTTGAGGGCAAACACCAGCACCGCCGCGCAGGCAAAGGCAGAAAAAGTGGAGACCGGCAGAAAGCTGCCATAGCGCGCCCGGTGATGGCTGGGCGCGTGTTCCATCACATAGGCACAGGCCCCGGCGTATTCGCCACCGGCGGAAAAACCCTGCACGCAACGCGCCAGCGTCAGCAGCACGGGAGCGGCCAGACCGATGCTGGCGTAGTCCGGCAACAGGCCGATCAGCGTGGTGGCCCCGGCCATCAGCAGGATGGTGATGGCCAGCGTGCGCTTGCGGCCGATGCGGTCCCCCAGCATGCCGAACACCACGCCACCGAGCGGGCGGAAGGCAAAGGCCACCGCGAATACGGCAAAGGTTTTCAGCAAGCTGATGTCGGCGCTGCTGCCCGGAAAGAAATGCTGGGCAATCACCGTGGCCAGAAAGCCATAGACGGCAAAGTCGAACCATTCGACGAAATTGCCGACCGAGGCGGCCAGAATCACCTTGAACAACACTTGCTGCTCGGCGCGATCAGTCATGCGGGCTCCCGATAAAGCCGGATCGACATCGATGGAAGTTGAGGTTCACGCTACTCTCCTGAGCAAAATGGCCAAGTCTGTCCGCCATTGCATGCATGGTGCCGGAGACGAAACCGCCTCTGTTCAGCGCTTGCGACAGGTATTTGCCACATACCGACCAGCCGGTCGAAGCAGGACAAACACGGCCGCCGCACTGAGCAGGCAAAGATGCCTGAGGCGAACACAAAGTTGGGGACAGACCAAACAGCGGGATGAGGGAGACGGTCGACAACAAAAAACGGCCCTGCCAATGGCAGGGCCGCGGAGCGGTTTCAGGCAAGGATCAGGCTGGGCCTGGGCGCAGCCAGCTGGGCAAACAGCGGATGGTCACTGCGCGCTTCCAGCTGGCACACGGCAAAGCCGTAGGGCTGCGCGGCGCGGCGCAGCAGACGCCACACATAGTCGGCAAAGCTGCGGCGGAACACCACGAACACGCCGTCGGTATCCAGACGGATTACCTGCACGGTGGCCTTGCCCAGCACGGTGCTCACCATATGGCCCAGCGGGATGGATTCGAAGTCGTACACCCCCAGATGACGCAGCACGGTGATGTGCTCGGCCCCGCCCAGCCAGGCCAGGGTCAGGCCGCCGCTGGAATCCACCGTCTGGGCAAACAGCTGTTGCGCGGCAAAACCGGCATCCAGCTGCGCCGTCCAGTCGGCCAGACGCTGGCGATGGCTCACCAGCAGCCATTCATCCGGCGAGGTCCACATCAGCACGCCTTGCGGGCCTTGGCTGACTGCCCCGGCTTTCAGTGGCAGGGCGAGGCCGGTGACTTGCTCCACCAGTTGGGAGAAACCGGCTTCGGCGGTATCGCCACGCAGCACGGCATAGCCAAGGTGCGGCAGTTCGTTACACCAGATGCGGCCATCGGCACGGCGCGGTTGCGCCTCGGCATCCAGCTTGAAGTGATGGAGCGGCGACTCCATGAATGGTTGGAAACCTTGCTTAGGCATGTTGACGCACCCCTTCCTTGTCCACGAACACTGACGACACCACCTGCGCCGGCACACTCTTGCCATGCGCCCAGACGAACACCGTGTCGCCCTCACGCTTGCTGCCATCCTTCAGCACGGCCATGGCAATGGAGCGGCCAAGGAAGGCACTGTGATAACTGGAGGTGACATGGCCCTGCATGACAGCCGGCACCGTGTCATCGGTATTGCTGAGAATCTGCGCGCCTTCGGCCAGTACCACTTTCGGGTCCAGCGGCAGCAGGCCCACCAGCTGCTTGCGGCCTTCGCCTGCGGTGTGCGAGCGCAGCAGCGAACGCTTGCCGAGGAAGCTGAACGGCTTTTTCATGCCCACTGCCCAGCTCATGGCCAGATCGTTCGGGCTCATCGAGCCGTCGGTATCCTGACCGACGATGATGAAGCCCTTCTCGGCCCGCAACACGTGCATGGTTTCGGTGCCGTAGGGGGTGATGTCGAACTCGGCACCCGCCTTCATCACTTCTTCCCACATGTAGCGGCCATAGTTGGCATCCACATTGATTTCGTAGGCCAGTTCACCGGAGAAGCTGATGCGGAACACTCGCGCCGGCAGCCCGGCCACGGTGCCGCTGCGACCATCCATGAACTTGAAGGCGTCCTTGTCGAAGTCGATGTCGGTACACAGCTTTTGCAGCACCTTGCGGCTGTTCGGCCCCACCACGGCCACGGTGGCCCAGTGGTCGGTAGTGGTGGTGAAGCGTACTTTCAGCTCCGGCCATTCGGTCTGGTGCCAGCGCTCCAGCCAGCTGTACACCCGCGCCGCACCGCCGGTGGTGGTGGTCATGTGGAAGTGGTCGTCTGCCAGGCAGGCAGTCACACCGTCGTCCATCACCATGCCGTTTTCGTCCAGCATCAGGCCGTAGCGGCACTTGCCGGGGTCCAGCTTGCTCCAGGCATTGCTGTAGATGCGGTTGAGGAATTCGCGCGCATCCGGGCCCTTGACGTCGATCTTGCCCAGGGTGGAAGCATCCATCACACCCACGCTGTTACGGGTGGCCAGGCATTCGCGGTTGACCGCGGCGTGCAGGTCTTCACCCGGCTTGGGGAAGTACCAGGGGCGCAGCCACTGGCCCACCACTTCGTACTCGGCCTTGCGTGCATCATGGCTGGCATGCATGGCGGTGTAGCGGCGCGGATCGAAGGTTTCGCCCACGTGCGGGCCTGCCAGCGCGCCAAAAGTCACCGGGGTGTAGGACGGCCGGTAGGTGGTGGTGCCCACTTCGGCAATGGGTTTGCCCAGCGCTTCGGCGGCAATGGCAAAGCCGTTGATATTGGACAGCTTGCCCTGATCGGTACCGAAGCCCAGCGCGGTATAGCGCTTGACGTGTTCGATGGAGCGATAGTTTTCGCGCACTGCCGTGTGGATGTCGGCGGCGGCCACATCGTTCTGGTAGTCGACAAAGGCCTTGGCACCGTGGCCTTCCGGCTTGCCGTCCGGCAGGCGGAAGATGGCACGCGGCGCGGCCACTTCTTCGCTGGCGACTGCCGGGGCCTTGCCGGTGCTGCCACGACCATGGCCCAGCAACAGGGCGGCCACGGCGGCGTGGGTCTGGCTCAGCGCATCGGACAACTCCCAGCGGCCGGTGATGGCACCGACGCAGGCAATGTTTTCACGGCCTTCATCCGGGCAGACAAAGGACAGCTGCTGCTGATTCCACACCGGTCGGCCACCGTTATGGCAGAACAGGTGCACGGTGGAAGTCAGGCCGCCGGAGGACAGCACGGTGTCCACACTCAGGCGCGGGCCGGAGCCAACCACCTGATTGTTGCGGCCATCCAGCTTCACCAGCTGTGCACCGCTGACGCTCTTGTCGCCCAGCACCTTGGCAATGCCATGGCCCAGCAGCAATTCGGCACCGGCATTCTTCAGTGCTTGCTGACGCCATGCGGCAGCTCCGCCCTGACGGGCATCGGCCAGCGTCACCTTGACGCCGGACAGCGCCAGGTCCAGCGCGGCTTCGTAAGCGGCATCGTTCTGGGTTTGCACCAGCACTTCGCGGCCCACGGCCACGCCGTAGCGGTTGAGGTAGCTGTGACCGGCGGCAGCAGTCATCACGCCCGGCACATCGTTGTAACCGAACACCAGCGGGCGTTCGATGGCACCGCTGGCCAGAATCACCTGATGAGCGCGAATCTTGTGCAGACGCTGGCGCGGCAGCGCGGCATTGCGCTCGGTCAGCGGCAGGTGGTCTTGCAGCAGCTCCACCGCCTGTACCAGGTTAAGGTCGTGCAGGGCAAAGGCCGTGGTGCGTGGCAGCACGGTGACATTGGGCAGGCTGGCCAGTTCGGCCAGACGCTGGCCCACCCAGTCCATGCCGGACAGGCCGTCGATGCGGCTGCGGCGTTCGGTCAGCAGCCAGCCGCCCATTTCAGCCTGCTCGTCCACCAGCAGGGTTTTCAGCCCGGCACGGCCGGCCAGCGTGGCAGCCCACAGGCCGGCAGCACCGCCGCCCACTACCAGCACATCGATATGGTGATGCAGGTGGTCGTAGCTTTCCGGGTCGGCTTCGGTCGGGGCACGGCCATAACCGGCGGCCTTGCGGATGTATTTCTCGTAGATGGGCCAGGCTTTCACCGGCTCCATGAAGGTCTTGTAGTAGAAGCCCGGCGGCATGAAGCGGCCAAACTTGCCCAGCAAGCCCTTGAGGTCGAAGTCCAGCGAGGGGTAGCCGGTGGTGCTGCCCGCCAGCAGGCCCTGGTACAGCTCCACTTGCGTGGCCTTGAGGTCGGGCACGGTATGCGCGCCGGTTTCCAGCTGGATCAGCGCATTCGGCTCCTCGGCACCAAAGCCGACGATGCCGCGCGGGCGGCCATACTTGAAACTGCGGCCGATCAGGCGCACGCCGTTGGCCAGCAGGGCCGAGGCCAGGGTGTCGCCGGAGAAGGCCTTGTACTGCACATTGTCGAAGATGAAGCTCAGCGGCTTCTGGCGATTGATGCGCTCGCCCGGGCGATGGATGCGATAGCCGCTCATGCTTGTTCCTCCAGATACAGTGCCTTGCCGTCGGCCAGCGTCCAGGAGCCGGCAATTTCATAGCTGACGGTGTGGCGCTTTACCGCAAACACCTTGCGACAGCCGGCCACGTGCTGCCATTGCTCCCAGTGCCAGCCACGCGGGTTCTTGCGGTGGAACACGTAGTCGCCCCAGGTGGCGTCGTCCACTTCTTCCGGCACTGCCGGGCGGGCGATATAGGCTTCACCGGCGTAGCTGAACTCTTCTTCTTCCCTTGCCTCTTGGCAGTACGGGCAGGTAATCACCAACATAAGCCTCTCCCTAGTGAGCCACGGCGGCTGCGCCGTGCTCGTCGATCAGATGTCCGGTGGCAAAACGGTCCAGCGAGAACGCGCGGTTCAGCGGGTGCGGATCGTCATGGGCGATGGTGTGGGCAAACACATTGCCCGAGCCCGGCGTGGCCTTGAAGCCGCCGGTACCCCAGCCACAGTTGAAATACAGGCCCTTGATGCGGGTTTTGCTGATGATGGGGCAGGCGTCCGGCGAGACATCCACAATGCCGCCCCACTGGCGGTTCATCCGTACGCGGGAGAAGGACGGGAACATCTCGATGATGGCGGCGGCGGTGTGTTCGATCACATGCGGGCTGCCGCGCTGGCCGTAGCCCAGATAGCTGTCGATACCGGCACCGATCACCAGCTCGCCCTTGTCGGACTGGCTGACATAGCCGTGCACGGCGTTGGACATCACCACGGTGTCGATACAGGGCTTCATGGATTCGGACACAAAAGCCTGCAAGGGGTGGCTTTCCAGTGGCAGGCGCAGCCCGGCCATCTTGGCCAGCACTGAAGAATTACCCGCCGCCACACAGCCAACGCGGTCGGCCATGATGTCGCCACGGCTGGTATTCACGCCCTTGATGCGGCCGCCTTCGATGATCAGGCCGGTGACTTCGCACTGCTCGATGATGTCCACACCCAGTTCGGACGCGCCACGGGCAAAACCCCAGGCCACCGCATCGTGCCGCGCCACGCCGCCACGCGGCTGGAAGCTGGCACCCATGATGGGGTAGCGGGTGCGGTGGCTGATGTCGATCAACGGCACCATGTCCTTGATTTCCTGCGGGGTCATCACCACCGCGTCCACGCCGTTGAGCAGGTTGGCATTGGCGCGGCGTTCGATGTCGCGCATGTCCTGCAGGGTGTGGCCCACGTTCATCACGCCGCGCTGGCTGAACATCACGTTGAAGTTGAGGTCCTGCGACAGGCCTTCCCACAATTTCAGGCCGTGTTCGTACAAGTGCGCCGCTTCATCCCACAGATAATTGGAACGGATGATGGTGGTGTTGCGTGCGGTATTGCCGCCGCCCAGATAGCCCTTCTCCAGCACGGCCACATTCTTGATGCCATGCTCCTTGGCCAGGTAGTAAGCCGTGGCCAGGCCGTGGCCGCCACCGCCGACGATGATGACGTCGTAGTTTTTCTTCGGCTGCGGGCTCTTCCAGGCCGGCTGCCAGCTTTCATGATGCTTGAGCCCGTTCTTGATCAGGCTCCACAGGGAGTATCGGTTTGCCATCTGCGGCTCCAGCGGGGTGGATGTATTCGGACAAGGCCCATTCTCCAGACCTGAGCCCCAAGCCGTTTGGCTGAAAAGGACAAGCACTTGCCCAGACACGACACTGCGTCACATGTCTGAAATGGACGCAAAGCGGACGCATTGAAGCCAGCCCGCACGGCAGCCAGGCCTTAGGGTTAGCGCACACAGGACAGGCAGCACGCCTGCCACACGACAAGGAAAGACCCGCTCATGAAAGCCACTGCACCGTCCTACATCCTCAGCTTCACCTGCCACAGTGCTTCCGGTCAGGTAGCCCGTTTCTCCGCCCTGCTGGAATCCCAGGGCTGTTATATCGACGAACTGGCGGTGTTTGACGATGCCGTCAGCCAGCGCTTTTTCGTGCGTTGCGTGTTCCACCCGCAAACCGAGGTGTTCGACCCGGCACGGCTGAACCAGGGCATGCGCGAGATGGGCAGCCACTACCAGGACCTGCGCTGGCAATTGCAGGACCGGCGCGAACAGGCGCGGGTAATGATCATGGTGTCCAAGCTGGACCACTGTCTGAATGACTTGCTGTACCGGCAGAAAATGGGCGATCTGGACATGACCGTCACCGCCGTAGTGTCCAACCACCGCGACCTGGCCCCGATTGCCGAAGCCTACGGCCTGCCCTTCCACCACCTGCCGCTGGACCCGGCCAACAAGGCCGAGCAGGAATCCGCCCTGCTGGCGCTGATCGAGGAAACCGGCTCCGAACTGGTGATTCTGGCGCGCTACATGCAGGTGCTCACCAGCGCCACCTGTGCCCGCCTGTCCGGCCGCGCCATCAACATCCACCACTCCTTCCTGCCCGGCTTCAAGGGTGCCCGCCCCTATCTGCAAGCGCATGAGCGCGGGGTAAAGCTGATTGGCGCCACCGCCCACTACATTACCGACGATCTGGACGAAGGCCCCATCATCGAACAGGTGGTGGACCGGGTAGACCACGCCTACACCCCGGAAGACCTGCAAGCCACCGGCCGCGACATGGAATGCCAGGCGCTGGCCCGCGCGGTGCGCTACCACCTGGAGCGCCGGGTGTTCCTCAATGACAACCGCACGGTGGTGCTGCGCTAGTCATATCTTCCACATGCAGCCGACCGCTTAAGACCCTGAGCGGCACATTTGCGTCGGCTCGCGCTGACGGGACTGGGCTGCTCCGACAGGTGTGTCAGAGAAGAAAATGGCTGTGCTGTTTTTGGGATTTTATTTGGCGCTGGACCAACAGCGGCGGAACGCCCCGGTAAAGCTGGGGCTTCCGCCCTACGCGTCTACCCTGTAGGGTGGATGCCCCGAAGGGGCGATCCACCGTGAAATCCTCCCGAGTAAATCCATTTCCCCAGCTGGAAAACCACCGCACCAACGCGCCCATGGCCCCATCAAGCATGCCGACGGGTGGCCGGGGCGAGGTCTTAAGCGCCTGCCCTGTTTGAGCGATTTGACGTTAGCAAATCGCGAGTTCAGGCGCGCCTCGCACCGGACGGGACCAGTCGGGCAGCCGCAGGCCATGCTTGCTGGGGTGGCCTTGGAGGTGAAGGAGGGCTTGGCCAGGCAAGCTCTCCTTCCCGTCCGCCGCGCGGAAGCGGCATGTAAATCATCATCCGCGTAGCGGAGACTTGGTTCGGTGCTCACCACTTTAAAACCAACAAAACCAACAGCAAAATCAACTTCGCGGGTCTCGCCCCGCCGTCGAGGTACTTTACTTTTGCTTCGCCAAA
>NZ_JAYSDA010000030.1:0-64208 GCF_041914625.1 Aquitalea pelogenes
CGCACCGTGATGTCCGTCGGCGCCCGTTGCCCCAAGGTCTGTGCCGACTTCGACGCCCTGTTCAACGACACCGTGCCGCTGCGCCTGCTGGGCGCGCTGCAGATGCCGGTGCGCCTGCTGGTGGGCAGTGAATCGCCCGCCCCGGCGCGCGCCGTGGCCCAGGTGCTCGAACTGGCCATGCCGCAGGCCGATCTGCAGGAGCTGCAGGGCCTGGACCATCTGGCGCCGCTGCGCGCCTCGGCTGGGCTACAAAGCCTGCTCACCGCTTTTGCCCAGCAAGAGCATCTGCTGGCCGCCTGACGGCCCTGAACGCTGGAGAGGAACCCCATGCGCGCACTTGTGCTGACCCTGCTGATGAGCTTTTCCGCCATGAGCCATGCCAATGAATCCATCGAAGGCCTGCTTGCCACCCTGCAGGGCGAAAAAAAGGGCGTGACCCTGTACGTCCAGGGCCAGCAAATCGGCGGTGCCGTCGTCAAGCTGGATCCCGGCAAGACGGTCGAGCTGCGCGGACCGGGCGGCCAGCGCATCGTGGTGCGCCTGGACCGCGTGGACGCGGTGGCGCTGTACCCATAGATCCCTAAATTGGCGTAGTCAGCTGGCGCAGCTCAGATCAGGTGCCACCGCGGAACCGGCTCTGCCGGGCCGCAGGTGGCGCCCCCTGGGGGGAGGCGGCCCCTTGGGCCGCTTCGGGGGGGGTCAACCGTGCAGCCTGCTTGAGGCAGGCACGCTGGCCAGCAGGAATTCCATCTGATCCGTCAGGATGCGGCGGCCGCGCAGGATCATGTCCTCGTGCAGGCTGGGCACATAGGGCAGGTAGAGCAGGCTCATGCCGGCTTCCTCGCACAGGCGGCTGCCCTTGCGGTGGTTGCAGCTGCGGCAGGCGGTGATGCAGTTCATCCAGTGGTCGCGCCCCCCCCGGCTGGAGGGCTGGATGTGCTCGCGCGTCAGCTCGCTTTCGGGAAAGTGGGCGCCGCAATAGGCGCACAGAAAGCGGTCGCGGGCGAACAGCTTCGGGTTGGAAAGCGCCGGCTCGTGCCGCCAGGCACGGCTGGGAATGGCACCGCGCGCGGCCAGGATGGGCGGCACCTCGATGCGCGACTGCCGCCCCGTGACCCGGTTCCAGCCCCCCCGCAGCACGGCACAGGGCTCGCCCAGGGTCCAGGCGATGGCATCGCAGGCCACCATCACGGCGGCCTCCCGCACACTGATCCAGGCCTGCGGGCGGCCAGAAATATCAAGCTGCAGAACGTCCAAGGCTGCACCACCTCCTTGGACAGCCAGCCTACTCCTGTCAGATGACAGAAAGAAATCCGGCCCGACCCGTGGCGGCACAGCGCCGCTGGACGCGCGACCGCGGGTCAACCAGGGGGTGATTTAGAGCGCGGCCTCCAGCTTCCGTGACTTGCTGGGCTTGCCGGCGCGGTGCAATGCGCCAAAAATAGAACGACCGTTCGTTTTATTTCAGCCCCAAGACAAGCGCCAAGCCCGCCGACCTTTCATGAGCAGCCGCCCCAGCCCCAGCCACCCCGCCGCCAGCCGCGGCGCGCGTGCGCCTGCCGCCCGGGTGCCCCTGCCCAAGGGGCAGCAAACCCGTGCCGCCATTCTGGAGGCGGCGCTGGCCCAGGCTTCGCACATGGGGCTCGAAGGCCTGTCCATCGGCGCCCTGGCCGACCAGACCGGCATGAGCAAGTCCGGTGTGTTCGCCCACTTCGGCTCCCGTGAAGAGCTGCAGATCGCCGTGGTGGCTGAATACCACCGCCGCTTTGAAGAAGAGGTGTTCTTCCCGGCCATCCGCGAGCCGCGCGGCCTGCAGCGCCTGCGCGCGCTCTACCAGCGCTGGGTGCGCCAGGTGGCGGTGGAGCTGGAAAGCGGCTGCATCTACATCAGCGGCGCGGTTGAGTTTGACGACCGCCCCGGCCCGGTGCGCGATGCGCTCGTCACCATGGTCAAGGCCTGGCATGCCGCGCTGCACAAAGCCATCGTGCTGGCGCGCGACGAGGGCCACCTGAGCCCCGACTGCGATGTCGACCAGATCCTGTTCGAGTTGCACGGGCTGATCCTGTCCCTGCACCACGACGCCCGTTTCCTGCGCAGCGAAGGCGCGCTGGAGCGGGCCGCGCGCGGCTTCGACCGCGTCATCCACGCCTGCATCACCCCGGCCGGAGCGGCCACTGAACCCGTGGCGCCGCGCCGCCGCAAGACCCGATAACCCCTGAAGGAGACCCGCCATGCCCAGCTACACCCCGCCTCTGCGCGACATGCAGTTTGTGTTGCACGAAGTGCTGAACGTGGTGGACGAGCTCAAGATGCTGCCGCCCTATGCGGACATCGACGCCGACACCATCAACGCCGTGCTGGAAGAGGGCGGCAAGTTCTGCTCGGAAGTCATTGCCCCGCTGAATCTCAGCGGCGACAAGGAAGGCTGCCAGCTCGACAAGACCACCCACGAGGTCACCACGCCCAAGGGCTTCAAGGAGGCCTACCAGACGTACGTGGAAGGCGGCTGGGCCGCACTGGCCTGCGACCCCGCCTACGGCGGCCAGGGCCTGCCCCTGCTGGTGAACCAGCTGTTCTACGAAATGATGAACGGCGCGAACCAAGCCTGGACCATGTACCCCGGCCTGAGCCATGGCGCCTACGAGTGCCTGCACGCACATGGCACCGACGAGCAGAAGAAGCTCTACCTGCCCAAGCTCACCAGCGGCCAGTGGACCGGCACCATGTGCCTGACCGAACCGCACTGCGGCACCGACCTGGGCCTGCTGAAAACCCGTGCCGAACCCAATGCCGATGGCAGCTATCGCATTACCGGCACCAAGATTTTCATTTCCGCTGGCGAGCACGACATGTCCGACAACATCATCCACCTGGTCCTGGCCCGCCTGCCGGATGCGCCGAAGGATGTGAAGGGCATCTCGCTGTTCATCGTTCCCAAGTTCCTGGCCGATGGCCGCCGTAACACCGTGGCCTGCGGCAGCCTGGAACACAAGATGGGCATCAAGGCCAATGCTACTGCGGTGATCAATCTGGATGAGGCACAGGGCTGGCTGATTGGCGAAGCCAACAAGGGCCTGGCCTGCATGTTCACCATGATGAACGCTGCGCGTCTGGGTTGCGGCATGCAAGGCCTGGGCATTGGCGAAGCGTCCTTCCAGGGCGCACTGGCTTATGCACGCGAACGCCTGCAAATGCGTGCGCTCACCGGCAACAAATGCCCGGACAAGCCGGCCGACCCCATCATCGTGCATCCGGACGTGCGCCGCATGCTGCTGACCCAGAAAGCCTATACCGAAGCCGGCCGCGCATTGACCGCCCTGCTGGCCTTGCAACTGGATATCGAAGACAAGCATCCGGATGCCGCGCAGCGTCAGGACGCGGCGGACCTGGTGGCGCTGCTCACCCCGGTGGCCAAGGCCTTCATGACCGATAACGGTTTTGAAGCAGCCAATATGGGCATGCAGGTATTTGGTGGCCATGGCTTCATCCGCGAATGGGGCATGGAGCAGCTGGTACGCGACTGCCGCATCTCGCAAATCTACGAAGGCACCAATGGCATCCAGGCGATTGACCTGCTGGGCCGCAAGGTATTGCTGGATCAGGGCCAGAAACTGCGCAAGTTCACCAAGCAGATTCACCAGTTCTGCCAGGCCAATGAAGGCAATGACAAGCTGGCCGAATACATTGCTCCGCTGTCCAGGCTGATGAAGGATGTGGGCGAAGTGACCATGGGCGTGGGCATGGCCAGCCTGCAGAACAAGGACGAAGCCGGTGCAGCCGCTACCGACTACCTGCGCCTGATCGGCCATCTGACCTATGCCTGGCTGTGGGCGCGCATGGCTGAAGTGGCACATGCCAGCCTGGGCAAGGGCGATGATGCCTTCTACCTGGCCAAGATTGCCACCGGTCGCTTCTACATGGCCAAACTCTTCCCCGAAGTGCATACCCTGCTGGCGCGCATCAAGGGCGGTGCTGCACCGCTGATGTCGCTGGATGAAGAGCACTTCGCGTTCTGATTGATTGCTGGCTCTACCCTTTGCACGGCCCTGCAGGGCCGTTTTTTTTCGCCCGATTGCCGCCAAGTGGCTGTCGGAAAACAAAAAAAAGCCCGGAAAAACCGGGCTTATGAATAAAGGAATGAAAAAAAGAGAGCTCGTACTCTCGGTTTCATTCTAATCAAAACCGTCACGCACTGTCATGCTTTTTGCATGACAGCACGGGCAAGCAAGTACTCATGTCCAGCAGGAAGCAATGCAACTCAAGCCTGCAAATACACCACATGACTATGCGTGTACTCGTACAGACCATGCTTGCCGTCAGCCCCACCGATGCCGGATTTGCGCACTCCGGCATGAAAACCTTGCATCGCTTCAAAGTTTTCCCGGTTGATATAGGTTTCGCCAAAGTCCAGTTCACGCATTGCCTGCATCGCCTTGGCCAGATCGCGGGTATACACGGATGAAGTCAGGCCGTACTCGGAATCATTGGCCAGGGCAATGGCCTCCTCCATGCTGTCCACCACCTGTATGGGCAATACCGGGCCGAATATCTCTTGCCGCATGACCTCCATCTGCCCGTGGCAGCCGGCCAGCACCGTTGGCTGGAAATGGAAGCCAGACCCCAGATCCGCCACCTGGCCACCGGTAATCAGCTGCGCCCCCTCCTGCACCGCCTGCGACACTTTTGCCTGCACCCTTTCCAGTGCCTGACGGTTGATCAGTGGCCCCATGTCGATATCCGCCACCGCCAGCGGGTCGCCATAGCGGGTTGCCGCCATTGCGCTGGCCACCTTGTCGATGAAGGCATCCGCCACCTTGCGCTCGACATAGACCCGTTCGGCACAGTTGCACACCTGACCGGTATTGATGATGCGAGAGGCGTGGATGGCTCTCGCCGCCAGATCGAGGTCGGCATCGGCCAGTACGATGGCTGGTGCCTTGCCGCCCAGCTCCAGATTCAGTTTGGTGATATGCGGGGCTGCCGCTGCCGCAATGCGCGCACCGGTTGCCACACTGCCGGTAAAGCTGATCATGTCGACGTCCGCGCTGCCAGCCATGTCAGCTCCGGTCGCACCCCGACCATACAGCACATTGAACACCCCGACCGGCATGCCTGACTGCGCCACCAACTGGCTGAACAGATGACAGTTGATCGGCGTTTCCTCGCTGGGCTTGATCACGATGGTATTGCCGGTCAGCAGGGCCGGCGCCATCTTGCGGGCAATCAGAAAGAAAGGAAAATTCCAGGGCAGGATGCCGGCCACCACACCCAATGGCTTGCGCAGCAGGAATATCTGCTCGCCGGCACGGTCGCTACTGATAACCTCGCCTTCAATGCGTCTTGCCCATTCGGCCATGTAGTCCAGGTAATCGGCCGTAAAGCCCACTTCAACCTTGGCCAGCGCCAGGGTTTTGCCTTGTTCTGCGCTAATGGTATGGGCCAGTACATCCACTTGCTGACGAACAAGGGCGGCAATACTGCGCAGATAAGCGGCACGCTCGATGGCCGGTCGCGCAGCCCAGTCACGCTGGGCGGCACGGGCAGCACTCAGGGCATCAGCCACCTGCTGCGTGGAGGCCTGCGGAGAATGGGCCAGAATCTGGCCATTGGCCGGATTACTCACCACATGGTGATCGACCCCTTCGATAAAACGGCCATTGATGTAATGACGCAATTGCTGAATTTCAGACATCGGCATGCTCCTGGAAAATCATGTTGCCATGCCGGGCGCACATCACCGGCGTGCGCCCTTGTAGGGGGATGGTTAATAGCCCTGCTTGCTGGTGACGGATAAAGAAGAAACACGGAAACGTGCCAGGCTGGCCAGTGCCGCCTGACGCAGCAGCGGGATGTCGATGCTGATGGCAATAAAGCTGCAACCCCACTCGGCATAACGGCGGGCATCCTGCTCATTGGGCGCCAGAATGCCGCAGGCCTTGCCGTGCGCCAGGCAGCTGTCAATGACGTGACGGATGCTGTGCTGGACGTCGGCATGGCTGGCATTACCCGCGTGGCCCATGCTGGTGGATAAGTCGGCCGGGCCGATAAAGATGGCATCCATGCCTTCCACAGCGGCGATCTGCGCCGCGTTTTGCACCCCGAGTGAAGATTCGATCTGCACCACCAGGCACAGCGCCTGATCGGCCTGCGGTATGTAATCCGCCACCGCATCCCAGCGAGTGGCGCGGATCAGTCCGCCACCGACACCACGTATCCCCGCTGGCGGGTAACGCATGGCCCGCACCAGAGTGGCGGCCTGTGCTGCGCTCTCCACCATCGGCACCATCAGGGTTTGTGCGCCGATATCCAGCACCTGCTTGATCAATGCCGGGTCGCCATGCGGGATGCGCACCACTGGATCGACGGGATAAGCCGCCAGCGCCTGCAGCTGTCCCAACAGCGTGGGCACGGTATTGGGCGCATGCTCGCCATCGAGCAGAATCCAGTCATGGCCGGTGCCAGCCAGTATTTCCGCGTGATAGGCGGAAGCCATGCCAGCCCAGATACCGTACCGGGGTGATATTGATGACATCTGCTGCAAGGCAGATTTGAAATGATTGTCTGGCAGCTGCATGGGCAACTCCTATTGCAGATTGACATACATGCCGCCATCCACCAGCAGGCTGGCCCCGGTGACATAGCGCGCCAGGTCCGAGGCCAGGAATACCGCCGGGCCGACCAGATCCTCCGGCTGCCCCAGCCGCCCCAGCGGGATGCGGTTTTGCATATGGCTGCGCTTGTGCGGGTCGGCCAGATCCTCCCGGTTGATGTCGGTTTCTATGGTGCCCGGCAGCAAGGCATTGCAGCGGATACCAAACGGCCCCAAGGCAATGGCGCAGGACTGCATCAGCGACAGCAAACCTGCCTTGGTGGGGGTGTAGTGGGTTTGCATGCCACCGCCCACCAGGGCACTGATGGAGCTGACTGCAATGATGGCGCCACCTTCAGCCTGATGCTGCATCTGCCTTGCGGCCGCCTGTACCGCAAAATAGGCACCGTTCAGATTGGTATTCACCGTGCGGTAATACGTCTCGTGCGGCATGTCCAGAAAGGCATGGAAAGGACAGATGCCTGCATTGCTGATGAAGACATCCACCCCGCCCAGGCACTCCACCGCCATGGCAATCAGCGCAGCACCGGTGTCGGGGTCGGCAATATCACCCGCCTGATCGGCCACCTTGCGCCCCAGAACCTCAATCTGGTGGCGCAGGGTCAGGATGTCATCCGCGCTGCTGCGGCCACTGTGGCCCAGCATCACATCCGCCCCATGGCGGGCACAGCCCAGTGCAATGGCCCGCCCTATGCCACGGGACGCCCCGGTAATCACCACTCGCTTACCTGCTAACAACATCGCTTGTCTCCTCAGAAATACCGGCGATACCAGCCCGATGTGCTACAGCAAACCCTTGATTCCATGCCCACCACCGCAGGCCGGGACCAAGGACAAATCCCGTTTTGCCAGCCGTGCTTAGCGCTGCTAACAAAACTCCGTAGAGAACCCGGGCCAAGGCGCGCCGCCGCAGACAGTACAAGGCGTACGGCAAGGCGGCGCAACGCTGGAGCGGGGGTTTTGTTGGCGAGTCTTAATGGACTGCACTACCAAAACCCACCATGCCGATGGCGGCAATAATGACCACAATGCCCAGCGACAGGATGCGGCGTGTCTGCGGTGCAGTACCGCGCCATTCGCCCAGGCAGACACCCCACAGATTGGAAATCAGGATGATGAAAGACATGTGCAGCACCCACGAGCTGGTGGGGTTATGCAAGCGACTTTCGCCCATGCCATAGAAGAAGAACTGCAGATACCACAGCAAACCGCCCAGCGCGCACAGCAGGTAGTTGCGCAGCAAGGGGGTGTTGCGATTGACGAATTCGCCCAGACTGCGACGGCGCAAGGACAGGTGCAGACACCACAACGCATTGGTGGTGAGGCCACCGAGCATGATGACGGCAAAGGTCAGATTGTTCATGAACAGGGAATTGGCACCGTACGCCACGGCAGCCAGCGCCAGAGGTTTGCCCGCATTGATGCCGTAGCTGAAGCAGGCACTCAGGCAACCGGACACCAGCGCAACCGCGATGCCCTTTTTCATGTTGAATTCCCTGACCGCACTTTGCTTGGTCGCCAGATCGACTTCGCGCTCCTTGCGCATGCCGGCCACCCCGCACAACACGATGCCGATCAGCGAGCCCAGCACGCCCAGCAGCACCATCTGCCCACCGCTGCTGAGCAGCATCTGGCTCAGGCGCAAACCGTCCTCGCGGCCAAACAGGTCATTGAACAGCGGCGGCATCAGGGCACCCAGGGCGGATGTCAGGCCCATGATGATGGACATGCCCAGCGACAGGCCGATATAGCGCATGGCCAGGCCAAAGGTGAGGCCACCGATGCCCCATAACACGCCGAAGAAGTAAGTCCAGCCCAGTGTCCCGCTGTCTGCAGTCTCAAGGATGGAAGCAAAACCCGGAATGGTCAGCGCAATGGCCAGCCACGGGGCAATCAGCCAGGAAAACAAGCCGCCCAGCAGCCAGAAGTTTTCCCAGGACCACAGCCGCACGCTGCGATACGGCAGATAAAAACTGGCGGACGAAAACGAGCCGATGAAATGAAACAACAGGCCCAGCAGAATGATGGCCATCTGGCTAGTCTCCCAATTGGTAAAAGCGCCAGGCATTGTCGGCAAACATGGCACGCCGCTCATGTGCCGCAGCCTGCGCCAGCAAATTGTCATAGGCCTGCCACAGCCTGCGGTAGGAGGTGTACAGGCTGCACACAGGGAAATTGGAAGCAAACATGCAGCGTGCGCTGCCGAAGGCATCGATGGCCTCGTACACCAGCGGCCGCAGACTGTCCTCGGTCCAGTGGTGGTCGAGCATGCCGAAACCGCTCAGCTTTACCTGCACATTCGGGCAGGCTGCCAGGGCCCGCATGCCATCCCGCCACGCGCGCCAGCCGACAGGGGCATGGCGATCCACATACATGCCGGCATGATTCAGCGCAAAGCGCACCGCCGGATAACGCCTGGCCAGCGCAGCGGCTTCCTGCATTTGTGAGGGGTAGATTTGCAATTCGAAGATCAGGCCGTGGCGTTCCAGCAAGGCCATCCCGCACTGCCATTGCGCCTCGCGCATGTAGTGGCGGCCCACATAGTCGAACTGCGGGTCGGCATGCACGTTGAGAATCTGCCGCACGCCACGTACGCGAGTGGAAGCTGCCAGTTGCCGGGCAAGCTGATCCGCCACCTGAGGGTTGGCCAGATCGAGAAAAGGCAGCAAAGCAACTGGCAAGGTATCGCCGGACAAGTCGAGCATGTGTTCCAGTTGGCGGGTTTCCTCCAGCACATCCGTCGCATTGGCTTCGATATGCACCACGCCCGCCAGCTCGATATCGGCCTGCTCGGCCAGCTGTCTCAGGTCCGGCAACAGGAAGTCACGTGCCAGCGCGGTGTAATCACCCAGCAGATTGGGCTTGCGCCGGGTCAGCCAGGGGTACTGCCCTCCCCCCAGCCACCAGAAATGGCAATGGGCGTCTACGATGCGCATGGCGGTCCCTCCCCCGTACTCAGCACGAACATGCTGCGCAAGCCTACCTGTACCGGCGCAAAGTCCGGCTGGGTCACCATGATGTCGGCCATATTGGCCCACCATTGCTGCATCACCGGCAGGCTGGGCAGTTCCGCCAGCCGGTCGGGCTGCCGGCAGTACAGCACGGCAAACAAGGCATCATCCTTGTCATCATGAAAAATGCGGTACTCGACAATGCCGGCATCCAGCAGCGCGGTTTTCAGTTCCGGCCAGATGGCGGCATGGCGCCGTTGATATTCCTCGGCTTGCCCCGGAAACAACTGCATGCGGAAAGCCAGGGTGCAAAGTGCTTGTCCATGCGTCATCTCAGCCTCCCGGCGTGTGCAGGTAGGGGCGATGCAAGGCGCAGGCGGGATTAAGCTCCACGCCGAAACCGGGACGGTCCAGCCGCGATACCGGCATGCGGCCGTTTTCCGGCACTGGCTCGTGCAATAGCTGTGGACTGAACATCGGCACCACCTGATCGGCCTGCGGTGCCATCATCAGGAATTCGGCAAACGGGCTGTTGTGACGGGTGGCGACAAAGTGATAGCTGTACACGCTGGAGCCATGCGGAATCACCAGCGCCTGATGCGCATCGGCAAGTGCCGAGATTTTCAGCAGTTCGGTAATGCCGCCACACCAGCCGACATCGGGCTGGATGATGTCGCAGCAGCCCATTTCCAGCAGCATGCGAAAACCCCAGCGCGTGGCCTCGTGCTCGCCCGTCGTGCACAACATGCCCGGCGGCAGTTGCTGCCGCAAGGCGGCATAGCCCCAGTAGTCGTCCGGCGGTAGTGCTTCTTCTATCCATTTCAGGCCAAACGCCGCTGCCGCCTGTGCCAGACGGGTGGCGTAGTTCAGGTCCAGGCTCATCCAGCAGTCGATCATCAGCCAAAAGTCCGGGCCTACCCGCTCGCGCATGCTGGCCAGCAAGGCCAGGTTTTTTTGCAGGCCGTCCTCCCCCTCTGCCGGCCCGTGGTGCAGCGGCATTTTCCCGCCGATGAATCCCATTTCGCGGGCGAGGTCTGGCCGTGCGCCGGTGGCATAAAACTGCAGCTCGTCCCGCACCGCACCGCCAAGCAACTGGTACACCGGCTCCTGCCGCACCTTGCCCAGCAAATCCCACAAGGCCAGATCCACCCCGGAGATGGCGTTGAGCACCAGGCCCTTGCGTCCGTAAAACAGGGTGCCGTGGTACATCTGGTCCCAGATGCGCTCGATATCGCAAACCCGGGCCCCTTCCACGAAACGCGCCAGATGGCGCTCGACGATGAAAGCTGCCGGTTCGCCGCCTGTCGTCACGGCAAAGCCGACATTGCCAGCGCTGTCCTCCACCTCCACCACCAGCGTGCCCAGCACATTGATGCCAAAGCTGCGTCGGCTTTGCCGATAGGCCGGGTATTTGGACATCGGCGTGGCGATGTGGTCGTCAATCCAGTGGCCATCGGCCTGATCGTGATAATCCGCACCACCACCTCGCAAGGTAAAGGCACGGACGTGTTTGATGACTGGCATTTGCTTCATGGTGGACTGCTCCGACGTTGAATATCCGAATCCAAACTGATCAGAAAAAACCAATATCCGGGATGAATTTACTGGGATGACTGACGAAATTAATCACAGCCGATAATAAAAACCGACATAAGAATATTCACCCCCTTCAATCAGGAATTATCCTTATTTTCTTTGGTAAATATCAGGCTATTGATGGCACTCAGAAAATAAGCGGCAGCAGTAAAACTACGACATACTCGCAGAACCATCCAATTACATTTAATTAACTGGCAATACCTTCTGCTTATGGATAAAACCGCCATGCTGCCAGCAACACGGCACCGTCATTTACTGCAACGCCTGCGTTACAAGCATTTGCAAATGTTGGTGTTATTGGGGAATAGCCAGAATATGAAACGGACGGCGGAAGGCATGCATATGTCGCAACCAGCTGCCAGCCGCATGCTGCAGGAAATCGAGGATATGTTTGACTGCCAGCTGTTTGACCGCCTGCCACATGGCATGCGCCCCACGGCACTGGGCGTGGTGTTGGTCAAATTCGCCACCCGCAGCCTGCACCACCTGGAAGGCTGCATGCAGACGCTGGCAGTGCAGAAGAAAGAAGGCTTTGGCTACTTGTCAGTGGGTGCCATCATGGGTGCGGCACCCGAGCGGGTCATGGCGGCAATTGCACGTTTGAAACAGGAAAGGCCCCGCCTGTGCATCCGTGTGATGGGAGATACCAGCGACGAAGTGATCCGCCTGCTGGAACAAGGACGCATCGACCTTGCCATCGCCCGGCGCAGCCCGAAAACCGAAGATGCGGCTTTTGATTTTTGGCCAATGGGTAATGAAGTATTGCGACTGGTGGTGGCTAAACACCATGTGTTATTGCAACAGCAACATATCGAAATACCGGTATTACTACGAGACTGGCCATGGATATTACAAGCACCCAGCAGCCCGGCACGCATGGCATTGGAACAATATCTGCTGCACGCCGCACTGCCCTTGCCCGGTAATATCATCGAGAGCAATTCAATTTACTCCATGCTGCAACTGATTCAACGCACCAATGCGGTGATGCTGTTAGCGGAATCGGCCATGTCAGACTATCTGGAGATGGGCATCGTGCAGATATTGCCAATCAAGGTAGACATACCACTCCCTCCTTTTGGCATCTTGACGCGCAAGCATGAACCACTTAGTGCCGAACAACAGGATTTCATTTCATACCTGCATCAATCCTGAACCATGGCCCCCACTTGGCAGTAAAAGAAAAAGCCTCCGTGTGGAGGCTTTCAGGCATGGCATTCACCAGCCCGCAGGCTGGCAGAAAACTCAGTTGCTGCCGCAGCAGGCCTTGTACTTCTTGCCGCTACCGCAAGGGCAAGGGTCGTTGCGGCCCACCTTTTCGCCTTCACGGCGTACGGTGGCCGGAGCCTGTGCCTTGGCGCGCCAGTAGTTGAATACGGCAATCAGCGCCTCTGGCAGCTGTTCCTTGCAGTCATCCTTTTCCTCGTCGGTAAAGGTGACCAGGTCTTCGCCGTCTTCTTCCTCGAACATGCCGCCCAGCACCAGAATCGGCATCAGCAGGTCTTCGAAACCTTCATCGTCCGCCGCTTCGAACCAGTCGGTATCCACCACGTCCAGCGCGTACAGATAGGCATTGCACCACGGCCAGTAGTCGGCTTCGTCGTCGTCGCCGTCTTCGTCGGCGTAGAGGATCAGGTCCAGCTCGCGGCCATCGGCCAGCACATGGGCGGTGACATCAAACAGCTTTTGCAGCAGGGCTTCCAGCTCCGCCTGTTCTTCGGCATTTTCAAAAGCCGGAGCATCGCCCAGCACTTCAGCCAGCCACATGCTGCGGTCGGCGGCATCCGGTCCGCTGGCCAGCGCGGCAAAGAAGCCTTGTACTTCGTCCGGGCGCATGGTGCTGCCACTGATCGACAGGGGCGTCAGCAACTGTTCCAGCCGGGCCAGATCGGCGTCATTGAATACGATATCAGTCATGGTGCGCTCCTAGCGGTCAGATTGAATGGGCGCATTGTAGCGAAAAAAGCCCCGGCTCGCCGGGGCCTGTGCATACAAAGTTTGATCCATCTGCGTTTACGCAGTCTGACTGTCGTTCAGTCCCAGTTTTTCCTTCATTTGCTGGCGCATGACAAACTTCTGGATCTTGCCGGTAATGGTCATGGGAAAGCTGTCGACAAATTCGATGTAACGCGGAATCTTGTAATGGGCGATCTGGCCCTGGCAAAAGGCACGCATGTCCTCGATGCTGGCCTGTTCGCCATCACGCAGCTTGATCCAGGCACACAGTTCCTCGCCAAAGCGGTCGTCCGGCACGCCAATCACCTGCACTTCCTGAATCTTGGGATGACGGTAGAAGAACTCCTCCACCTCTCGCGGGTAAATGTTTTCGCCGCCGCGAATCACCATGTCCTTCACCCGGCCCACGATATTCACATAACCCTCGGCATCCATCACTGCCAGGTCTCCGCTGTGCATCCAGCCGGAACGGTCGATGGAGTCGGCGGTTTTCTGCGGGTCGTCCCAATAGCCCAGCATTACCGAATAGCCACGGGTCAGCAGCTCCCCGGTTTCGCCATGCGGCACGATGTGGCCATCGTTATCGACAATCTTGACCTCCACATGCGGATGCACCTGCCCGACGGTGGACACGCGCTTGTCCAGCGGGGTGTCGGCACTGCTCTGGAAGCTGAGCGGGCTGGTTTCCGTCATGCCGTAGCCAATGGTGACTTGCGACATGTGCATCAGAGTGGTGACACGCTTCATCACCTCGATGGGACAAGGGCTGCCGGCCATCACGCCGGTGCGCAGGCTGGACAGGTCGAATTGCGCGAACTGGGGGTGGTCCAGCAAGCCGATGAACATGGTGGGCACGCCATGCAAGGCAGTACAGCGTTCTTCCTGCACGGTTTGCAGCACGCTGAGTGCATCAAAGCTTTCCGCCGGGAACACCATGCAGGCCCCATGCGTGAGGCAGGTAAGCGTGCCCAGCACCATGCCGAAACAGTGGTACAGCGGCACCGGGATGCACAACCGGTCGGCCGGACTGAAGCCCATGGCCTGTCCGGTAAAGAAGGCGTTATTGAGAATATTGTGATGCGACAGCGTGGCCCCCTTGGGGCTGCCGGTGGTTCCGGAGGTGAACTGGATGTTGATGGCATCATCGAATTGCAGGCGATCGCCCAACTGCTGCAAGGCGGCGCGCTCGGCAGGGGTCGGTTCGGTCAGCAGTTCGGCAAACCCCAGCATGCCCGGCGTGGCCTGCTGGCCCATGCGGATCACCCATTCCAGCCTGGGCATGCGGGCGGCACGAAGCTCGCCGGGTTGGCTGTCGGCCAGTTCGGGCAACAAATCCTGCAGCATCTCGATGTAATTGCTGCTCTTGAAGCTGGGCGAAGCAATCAGGGCGCGGCAACCTACCTTGTTAATCGCATATTCCAGCTCGGCACGGCGGTAAGCCGGGTTGATATTCACCAGCACCAGCCCAGCCTTGGCGGTGGCAAACTGCGTCAGCACCCATTCGGCATTGTTTTGCGACCAGATGCCGATGCGCTCCCCCGGTTCAAGGCCTAGGCGCATCAGGCTGCACGCCATCCGGTCCACTAGCTCCTGTAACTGGGCATAACTCCAGCGTATGCCCTGCTGGCGAACCACCAGGGCGTCCCGCTGGGCGTGGTGCTGGCAGGCCTGGTCAAACATCTGGCCGATGGTTTTGCCAATCAGTGGCTGCTGACTGGCTCCGTGCACGTAGCTGGCGTGCTGCATTGTGTGTCTCCTTGTTGTGGTCTCTTTATCCGGATGCGTCGTTTCCCTTGCGACGGCAGCCACGCTGCATGGCGCGGCCCATTTTTCTGGCATTAATCCCACAAGTTGACGATTACGTAAACGTAATACATCTATCATGATGAGAAGCCGTGGGAAAAACGCTACAATCCGTATAAATACTGAAAGCAGATACCATGACAGAACAGGAAGTCTTCACCATTTCGGATCTGGCGCGTGATTTTGACGTCACACTGCGCACCATCCGCTTTTACGAGGAACAAGGGCTGATCGAGCCGCAACGCGATGGCCGTCAGCGGGTGTTCACCCGCCGCGACCGCGCCCGCCTGCGGCTTATCCTGCGTGGCAAGCGCATTGGCCTGTCCTTGTCGGAAATACGCGAAATCATTGATCTGTATGATCTGGCCCGCGATGAAGCCAGCCAGTCGCTCAAGCTGCTGCATTTGCTGGTGGCCCGGCGCGAACAGCTGGAAGAACAGCGGCGTGACATCGACGTGGTGCTGGCGGAAATCGATGCGCTGGAAAAACACTGCCGTGGCGTGATCGACCAGATGACCACCAAGGCCGACAACCCCGCCTGAACACCTGCCCTCGTGCAGGTTTTTTTACCACACCATATTGACGCTTACGTAAACGTAATTCAATATTCAAAGCAGTAAGGCAACCATCACAAAAGCCTGTCAGGCACAGCCGCCACGACCGGCACCGAGGAGAAACACCATGTACAGCAGCCTGCGTTTTGACCACGGCGACACTTACGACATGTTGCGCCAGAGCGTGAAGGATTTTGCCGACGCCGAAATCGCCCCGCGCGCCGCCGACATCGACCGTGACAACCTCTTTCCGGCCGACCTGTGGCGCAAGTTTGGTGACCTGGGCTTGCTGGGCATCACCGCCGAAGAAGAATACGGTGGCGCCAATATGGGCTACCTGGCCCACATGATCGTGATGGAAGAAATCAGCCGTGCCTCGGCCTCGGTCGCCCTGTCCTACGGCGCGCACTCCAATCTGTGCGTTAACCAGATCCGCAAGAACGGCTCGGCCGAACAGAAAGCCCGCTACCTGCCCAAGCTGATTTCCGGCGAACACGTGGGCGCGCTGGCCATGTCCGAACCCAATGCCGGTTCCGATGTGGTCAGCATGAAGCTGCGCGCCGATAAAAAAGGCGACCGTTATGTACTGAACGGCAGCAAGATGTGGATTACCAACGGCGGCGATGCCGACACCCTGGTGGTGTATGCCAAGACCGACGTCAACGCCGGGCCCAGGGGCATCACGGCTTTTATCGTGGAAAAAGGCTTTGCCGGTTTCTCGCATGGCAGCAAGCTGGACAAGCTGGGCATGCGCGGTTCCAACACCTACCCGCTGTTCTTCGACAACTGTGAAATCCCGGCCGAAAACGTACTGGGCGGCGAAGGCAATGGCGTGAAAGTGCTGATGAGCGGGCTGGACTACGAACGCGCCGTGCTGTCGGCAGGCCCGCTGGGCATCATGCAGGCCTGCATGGACATCGTCGTCCCCTATCTGAATGACCGCAAACAGTTTGGCCAGGCCATTGGCGACTTCCAGCTGATGCAGGGCAAGCTGGCCGACATGTACGTCAAGCTGTCCGCCAGCCGTGCTTATGTCTATGCCGTGGGCCAGGCACTGGACCGGGGCGATACCGGCCGCCAGACGCGCAAGGACGCTGCCGGGGCCATTCTGTACGCCGCCGAAAACGCCACCCAGATGGCGCTGGATGCCATCCAGTGCCTGGGCGGCAACGGCTATATCAATGAGTACGCCACCGGCCGCCTGCTGCGCGATGCCAAGCTGTATGAAATCGGCGCAGGCACCAGCGAAATCCGCCGCTGGCTGATTGGGCGCGAACTGATGGCGGAAACACGCTGAACATCGGGAGTAGAGAGTGGGGGGGCGGGAGTAAAACCGTCAACCCACCCACACCCTACTGACCACTAACACCGGGAGTAGAGAGTCGGGAGTGGGGAGTTCCCCACCCGTCACCTGCTACTCCCTACTCCCCACTCCCTAAAATCATGCCAGTCATCGAATCCAAACTCTCCCCCCGCGCGCCGGACTTCCAGGCCAATGCCGACAAGATGCGTGCGCTGGTGGAAGACTTGAAACAGAAAGTCGCCACGGCGGCACTGGGCGGCGGCGACAAAGCCCGTGAAAAACACACCGCCCGTGGCAAGCTGCTGCCGCGCGAGCGCATCAACCTGCTGCTGGACCCTGGCGCGCCCTTTCTGGAACTGTCCCAACTGGCGGCATTTGGCATGTACAACGACGATGCGCCGGGTGCCAGCCTGATCAGCGGTATCGGCCGCATTGCCGGGGTGGACTGCCTGATCATCGCCAACGATGCCACGGTCAAGGGTGGTACTTATTACCCGATGACGGTGAAAAAGCATCTGCGCGCGCAGGAAATCGCCAGGGAAAACCGCCTGCCCTGCGTCTATCTGGTGGATTCCGGCGGAGCCTTCTTGCCGCTGCAGGACGAGGTTTTCCCGGACAAGGAACACTTTGGCCGCATTTTCTTCAACCAGGCCCAATTGTCTGCCGCCGGCATTCCGCAAATCGCGGTGGTGATGGGCAGCTGCACCGCCGGCGGTGCTTATGTACCCGCCATGTCGGACGAAACCGTCATCGTCAAGGAACAAGGCACCATCTTTCTGGGCGGCCCGCCGCTGGTGAAGGCCGCTACCGGCGAGGTCGTCACCGCAGAAGAGCTGGGCGGTGGAGATGTACACGCCCGCATCTCCGGCGTGGCCGACCATCTGGCGCAGAACGACGCCCACGCGCTGGGCATTGCCCGCCGCATCGTGGCCAACCTCAACTGGCACAAACAAGGCGTGCTGGACCGCACCGAACCCAAAGCACCACGCCATGCCGCCGAGGAAATCTACGGCGTGATTCCGGCCGACCCGAAAAAGCCGTTTGATGTGCGTGAAATCATCGCCCGACTGGTGGACGACTCCGACTTTGACGAATTCAAGCTGAACTACGGCACGACGCTGGTCACCGGTTTTGCCCGCCTCAATGGCTGGCGTGTTGGCATCATCGCCAATAACGGCATCCTGTTTTCCGAATCGGCCCTCAAGGGTGCGCACTTTGTCGAACTGTGCTGCCAGCGCGGCATTCCGCTGATCTTCCTGCAGAACATCACCGGCTTCATGGTGGGCAAGAAGTATGAAAACGGCGGCATCGCCAAGGATGGCGCCAAGCTGGTTACCGCCGTGGCCTGCGCCAGCGTGCCCAAGTTCACCGTGCTGATTGGCGGCAGCTTCGGTGCGGGTAACTACGGCATGTGTGGCCGCGCTTACAGCCCGCGCATGCTGTGGATGTGGCCCAATAGCCGCATTTCGGTGATGGGTGGCGAACAGGCCGCCGGGGTGCTGGCACAGGTCAAGAAGGAACAACTGGGCGAGGCCTTCACCGCCGAGCAGGAAGAGGCGCTGAAAGCACCGGTACGCGAACAATACGAACGCCAGGGCCACCCTTATTACGCCAGCGCACGGCTGTGGGACGACGGCATCATCGACCCGGCCCAGACCCGCGATGTACTGAGCCTGGCACTCGAAGCCGCCCTGTCCGCGCCCATCGAAAAGACACGCTTTGGCGTGTTCCGCATGTAAGGAAGCGCCATGAGCCAGTATCAGACTCTCGATATCCATTGCAGCGGCAGCACCGCCACTGTCTGGATGAACCGCCCGGAACTGCACAATGCGCTGAACGAAATGCTGATTGCCGAGCTGACCGCCGCCTTCAAGGCCCTGCAACTGGACGACAGCGTGCGTGTCATCGTGCTGGCCGGACATGGAAAAAGCTTTTCCGCCGGGGCTGACCTGGACTGGATGCGCCGCGCCGCCGGTTACAGCGAAGCGGAAAACCTGGCCGATGCCCAGCGCCTGGCCGCCATGCTCAAGGCCATTTACCGCAGCCAGAAGCCGGTAATCGCCCGCATCCACGGCCCGGCCATTGCCGGTGGCACCGGCCTGGCTACCGTATGTGACATTGCCATTGCCACCGACGCCGCCCGCTTCGGCCTGACCGAAGTGCGGCTGGGCCTGATTCCGGCCACCATCGGCCCTTATGTGGCCGATGCCATTGGCTGGCGGCAGGCGCGGCGCTACTTCCTGTCGGCCGAGCGCATTGACGCCGCCACCGCCGCCCGTATCGGCCTGGTGCATGAAGTTGTCGCCGCCGACATGCTGGACCAGCGCATCGCCGACATCGCCAGCGAACTGGCCAAAGGCGCACCACGCGCACTGGGGGCAGCCAAAGACCTGCTGGCCGAACTGCATGAAGGTTCACCGTGGGATGACGACCTGCTGGCCGATACCGCCAGCCGCATTGCCAGTACCCGCAGCGGACAGGAAGCCCGCGAAGGCCTGGCCGCCTTCTTCGACAAACGCCCGCCCGCCTGGCAACAAGAACAATAAGGACACTGCCATGTTCAAGAAAATCCTCATTGCCAACCGCGGGGAAATCGCCTGCCGGGTGATCAAGACCGCGCGCCAGCTGGGCATTGCCACTGTTGCCGTTTATTCCGATGCCGATGCGGATGCCCGCTTTGTCAGACTGGCCGATGAAGCCTGGCGACTGGGTCCGGCACCGGCGGCGGAATCCTATCTCAAGGCCGGGCTGATTCTGGACATTGCCCGCCAGAGCGGTGCCGAGGCCATCCACCCCGGTTATGGTTTTTTGTCTGAAAACGCTGATTTTGCCGCCGCCTGCGCTGCCGCAGGTATCGCCTTTATCGGCCCGCCGGCCAGCGCCATTGCCGCCATGGGTAGCAAATCTGCCGCCAAGGCACTGATGGAACAAGCGGCCGTACCGCTGGTGCCCGGCTATCACGGTGAGTGCCAGGAGCCGGATTTCCTGCACCAGCAAGCCGACCGTATCGGCTATCCGGTACTGATCAAGGCCAGCGCCGGTGGTGGTGGCAAGGGCATGCGCATTGTCGAGCGCAGCGAGGATTTCGCCGCTGCGCTGGCCTCCTGCCAGCGCGAAGCTGCCGCCAGTTTCGGTGACGACAAGGTACTGGTGGAGAAATATCTGCCACGGTCGCGCCATGTGGAAATCCAGGTGTTTGCCGACAGCCTGGGAGGCTGTGTCTACCTGTTCGAGCGTGACTGCTCGGTGCAGCGCCGTCATCAGAAAGTACTGGAAGAAGCCCCGGCACCGGATTTGCCGGTCAGCACCCGGCAGGCCATGGGCGAAGCCGCCTGCGCCGCTGCACGTGCGGTGGGCTATGTCGGTGCGGGGACGGTGGAATTCATCATGGCGGTACAGGACGATGGCCGCCCCGGTGACTTTTACTTCATGGAGATGAACACCCGTCTGCAGGTAGAACACCCGGTGACCGAAATGATCACCCGGCAGGACCTGGTGGCCTGGCAGTTGCAAGTGGCCGCCGGTCAGCCGCTACCGCTGCGGCAGGACGAGCTGCAGATTCACGGCCACGCCATCGAGGCGCGTATTTATGCGGAAGACCCGGACAAGGGCTTCCTGCCCGCCACCGGCCAGCTGATTCATCTGGCCACCCCTGCCGAAAGCGCACAGGTTCGCATCGATACCGGGGTGGAACAAGGCGACAGCATCAGCCCCTTCTACGACCCGATGATTGCCAAGCTGATCGTGTGGGGAGAAAACCGGGCTGCCGCCTTGCAACAGCTGGACGCGGCACTGGCGCAATACCAGGTGGCCGGTGTCACCACCAATATCGCTTTCCTGCGCCGCATTGTGCAGCACCACAGCTTTGCCAGTGGTGCAGTGGATACCGGGCTCATCGCCCGCTATCAGGATGACTTGCTGCCACCGGCCGTCCCGGCCAGTAGCACGCAGCTGGCCGTGCTGGCGCTGGTCCAGACGCTGGGCGCACAGACGGACTTCCCGGTGCGCGCAGGCTGGCGACTGAATGGTCAGCTGGAAACCATCCAGCAATTCATGCACGGCGACACCCTGCACAGTGTCAGCGTGCGCCATCTGGACCACGGTTTTGCTGTGACGGTGGCAGGACAGACATATCAGGCCGCAGCACGGCTGCAACACGGTGAATGGCATGTCACGCTGGACGGGCAACAACTGCGTGCCACCGTCATCAACCAGCAGCAGCAGCGGGTGTTGTTCCTGCAAGGCGAACGACTGGAAGCAAGCTGGGTGGACCCGTACGCCGCCAACACCGAAGAAGTGCATGGCGCCACCCACCTGAAAGCACCGATGCCTGGGCGGGTAGTGGCCTTGCTGGCCAGTAGCGGGCAGCAGGTGAGCAAAGGTGAGCCCCTGTTGATTCTGGAAGCCATGAAAATGGAGCACACCATCCATGCCCCAGCCGATGGCACGGTGAATGCCTTTTACTTTGGTGCTGGTGAACAGGTATGCGATGGCGACGAGTTGCTCGACTTCGACGCCGCCTGATCCGGAGGACAACACGCTATGCCAACCGTAAAAATCGTCGAAGTCGGCCCGCGGGACGGGCTGCAGAACGAAAAGCAGCAGGTGGATACCTCCAGCAAGCTGGAACTGATTCGCCGCCTGGCTGAAAGCGGCCTCAACACCATCGAGGCCGGGGCTTTTGTCTCGCCCAAATGGGTGCCGCAAATGGCCGACAGCCTGCACATACTGCAAGCACTGGAGCTGTCCGGTGCGGTGAATTACCCGGTGCTGGTGCCCAACGACAAGGGCATGGAACAGGCACTGGCTGCTGGCGTGCGCGAGATTGCCGTGTTTGGTGCGGCCAGTGAAAGTTTCAGCCAGAAAAACATCAATGCCAGCATTGCCGAAAGCCTGGCCCGCTTTGACAGCGTGATGGCTACCGCACGGCGCGAGGGCATCCGCGTGCGGGGCTATGTGTCCTGCGTGGTGGATTGCCCCTACGAGGGCGCCATTGCCCCGGCCAAGGTGGCAGAAGTGGCTGCCCGTCTGCTGGACATGGGCTGCTACGAAATTTCACTGGGCGACACCATCGGCACGGGCACTCCCAACCGGGTACTGGACATGCTGGAAGCAGTCAGCAAGCTTGTGCCAATTGCACAACTGGCAGGTCACTTCCACGATACCTACGGCATGGCCATCAGCAATATTCATGCTTCTTTTCAGGCTGGCATCAGAACATTCGATTCCTCGATTGCCGGGCTGGGCGGCTGCCCGTATGCTCGTGGGGCATCCGGCAATGTCGCCACCGAAGACGTGGTGTACCTGATGCATGGCCTGGGCGTGGACTGTGGCATAGACTTGCCGACACTGGTGCAAACCGCCTGGTTTGCCGCCGGCCTGCTGGGCCGCGCCCCCACCTCGAAGGTGGCACAGGCCATGGCAACGGCCCACTGAGCCGCCACGGCAAGGCCGCAAAAACAAAGCAAGAAAAGCAAGCAAGGTAAAGAAAGAGGAGAACCATGCAGCAGCCCACCCAGCCCATCTGGCAACCATCCGCCGAACGTATTGCAGGCTCCCACCTGCATGCCTTTACCCGCCTGGCCGAAGCAGCCTACGACCGCCCGCTGCCCGACTACCAGACTCTGTGGCAAGCCAGTGTGGACGATCCGGGCCGCTTCTGGGCGCTGGTGTGGGATTACTGCGGGGTGCTGGGTGACAAGGGTGGGAGCGCGCTGGAGCAGGCGGACAATATGCTGGCTGCGCGCTTTTTCCCCGAAGCCCGCCTCAATTACGCAGAAAACCTGCTGCGCCACGATGGTGATGCCACCGCCCTGGTGTTCTGGGGGGAAGACAAGGTCAAATCCCGCTACAGCTGGCAGCAGCTGCGCCAGCTGGTGTCCCGCTTGCAGCAAGCCATGCAGGCCGCCGGCATTGTGGCAGGCGACCGCGTGGCCGGTTTCCTGCCCAATATGCCGGAAACCGTGGCTGCCATGCTGGCTGCCACCAGCCTGGGTGCGGTGTGGACCAGTTGTTCGCCCGACTTCGGCATCGACGGAGCCATCGACCGCTTCGGCCAGACCGAACCCAAGCTGCTGTTCTGTCCGGATGGCTACTGGTATGGCGGCAAGCAGATCGACATCCGCGACAAGATGCAGGCGCTGGCAGCCGGTCTGCCTTCGGTGCAGCAGTTCATTGCCGTCCCCTATCTGGGCGAAACCGCTGCCTTTGCCGAAAGCCTGCCGCGCACCATCACGCTGGACGATTTCATTGCCCGCTTCGCTGCGCGTCACTTGCAGTTTGTCCGGGTGGAATTCAACCATCCGCTGTTCATCCTGTACTCCAGCGGCACCACCGGCAAACCCAAGTGCATCGTGCATGGCACTGGCGGCACCTTGCTGCAGCACCTGAAGGAGCACCAGCTGCACGCCGACATTCACCATGGCGACCACCTGTTTTACTTCACCACCTGCGGCTGGATGATGTGGAACTGGCTGGTATCCGGCCTGGCCAGCGGCGCGGCGCTGATGCTGTATGACGGCTCGCCGTTTGCCAATCAGGGACACATCCTGTGGGAATATGCGCAGCAATGGCAATTCACCCAGTTTGGCACCTCGGCCAAATACATCGACGGCCTGCGCAAGATCAACCTGACTCCTGCCACGCAATACCGGCTGGATGCACTGCGCGCCATCTTCTCCACCGGCTCGCCACTGATGGCGGAAAGCTTTGACTGGGTATACGCCAACATCAAGCAGGACATCAATCTGGCCTCCATTTCCGGCGGTACTGACATCGTGTCCTGTTTTGCCCTGGGTTGCGCCAACCTGCCGGTATACCGTGGAGAGCTGCAATGCCGTGGCCTGGGCATGGCGGTGGACATCTTCAACAGTTACGGCAGGCCGGTGCGGCAGGAAAAGGGCGAACTGGTATGCACCCGCCCCTTCCCCTCCATGCCGGTGGGGTTCTGGCAGGACGAGCAAGGCAGCAAATATCGTCAGGCCTATTTTGGCCGCTTCGATAATGTGTGGTGCCACGGTGACTACGCTGAAATCACCGCCCACAACGGCATGGTGATTTATGGCCGTTCCGACGCGGTGCTCAACCCCGGTGGCGTGCGTATCGGCACGGCGGAAATCTACCGTCAGGTGGAAAGCTTCCCGGAAGTGGTGGAAAGCCTGGCCGTGGGCCAGCGCTGGCAGGACGACGAGCGCGTGGTATTGTTTGTCCGGCTGCAGCAGGGCCATGTGCTGGATGAGGCGCTGGTCAACCGGCTGCGCGAACAGATCAAGCGTGGTGCCAGCCCGCGCCATGTACCGGCGCGCATCATTGCCGTTGCGGATATTCCACGCACCATCAGCGGCAAGATTGTCGAACTGGCGGTGAAAAACGTGATTCACGGCGAGCCGGTGAATAATCTCAGTGCACTAGCCAACCCGGAAGCACTGCAGCTGTTTGCCAATCTGCCGCAGTTGCAACACTAGCCGCTCAGGGCCTCCCGCCGGGAGGCCCGGCTGTCCTTGAGAGTGATCAAGGCACATCTTCTGCCACTGGCGCAGGCTGTCTGCCTGACCGTTAACAGCCACCATCATGAAACGCAGCGCAGCCCTTACCCCACTCTCACACGACCATCACCATGCCCTGTCGCTGGCCATGCAAGCCGGTAAAGCGGCACGGCAGGATGATGCTGAAGAGTGGCAACGCGTCGCCCGGCGACTGATCCAGCATTATCAGGACAGCTTGCAAGCCCATTTCGCCCAGGAAGAACGCCTCTTGTTACCTGCGCTGTCACAAGCCAGCCAGCAGGCTGCGGTTGAGCGCACGCTGGCAGATCACGCCCATTTGCATGCCCTGCTGCAACATCCGCAACTGGCCTCGCCAGCCATGCTGCAAGCCTTTGCCGATGCCATGACTGCCCATGTCCGCTTTGAAGAGCGCGAACTGTTTGTGCTGGCGGAAAGCCTGTCGGCAGTGATGGCTGCCCTGAATCAGCACGGGAAGGACTAAAAGCAGACAGGCCGCATGTGCTGCGGCCTGTTGTCATCTTGATGAATCCTGCTGTGCGGCTAGTGCGGCGAGCGCTTGAACAGGCCGAACAGCTCGTACTTCTCGCGCGGTCGCGATCCCTGCCACAACAAGCTCCAGCCCGGCTCGGCCAGGCCCTCGGTACGTGAACGCATCAATAAGCGGTAGTCGCAGGGGCTGCTTTCGCCAGCCGGATAAGCTACCAGATCTATCCCGCCATAATAGTGCCAGCTGATGCGCGCAATCATGTTCTCGCGCTCGGTGGCAATGCAGCTGCTGCCATTGAGTACCGCCGGGGGCACGTTGCGCAGCATGCTTTCCACCACCGGGCGATAGCTCTTTGCCGCATCCAGCCACGGCAGCCACAGGCTCAGCGCCAATCCCCAGCACAAGGTAAGTCCGGCAGCCCAGTTGGTAATGGCTTGCCGACCACGCACATGGCTGCGGGTGACCGCCCATATCCAGGTGATGGTGGCCAGAATGGCAAAGATGGCGGCCAGCAGCGAAACATGTGGCACATAGTAAGGACTGAAATACTGTGCCCGGCCTGCCAGCCGTTCTGGCCAGCCATAGTTCATCGCCGCCCAGCCCGCCCAGATCAGCAGGCCGAACACCCCGAATGCCATCAGGCCGAACCAGTTGAGAAAGGCCGCAGCGCCACGCCGCAGATTATCCAGCTCAACCGCAGCGAGCAGGGACAGCGGCAACAGCAGCGGCATGGCGTAATCCATGCTCTTGCGCACCGACAGCGTCAGCATGATCAGCACCACGGCAAAAAACATCAGCGGCAGCTGCAACATGGGCAGTTCGTACTTGCGGTTGCGGTACAGCGTCCAGGCGGCAAGCGGCCAGGCCGGCCAGGCAAACCAGATGGTATTGAAGGTGTAGTAGCCAAAACCGTGAAACAGTCCTACCTTGCCAAAGCCGTCCAGCGGGCCCAGCGCATGGTGTTCCCACCACAGGCGGAACAGCGCCGGATAGCTGCGGGACAGCTCCAGCGGCCAGATCAGCGCCACAGGCACAGCCACCAGCAAGGCCATCAGCACGGTGATGACATAGCGCTTGTTGCGCCACGCGGCAAAGGCCGGCAGGAACAGCACGACAGCCCACACCAGCATCACTTCCAGCAGGCTGGCACTCAGGAACAGGGCGGCGCTACCTGCCCCCAGAATGGCACCGGCCAGTCCGGGAGAGCGCAGGGTGAGCGACAGGGCATAAAAGGCGGCGGCAAAACCGGTAAAGCTGGCTACCATCGGCGTCATCTGGTGGCCGGTGACAATCAGGCCCAGACAGCCAATCAAAATCATCACCACGCTGCGTCCGTGACGGCGGCCTATCAGGTCACGCCCGGTCATCCCTGCCAGGGTGAGTCCCAGGGTCATGAACAGCGGCGTTGCCAGCCGCGCGGCATCATGGGCAGGGAGCAGCCAGGGGGAAAACAGCTTGGCAAGTACCGTGGCCACCCAGTAATACAGCGGTGGGGATTCCAGATAGGGTACGCCCTGGATGGTGGGCAGCAGCCAGTTGCCGCTGCGCAGCATGCCATCCACTACAGCCATCACATAGGGTTCGTCAGGCTTCCACGGGTCGTGACCGATGATGCCCGGCCACAGCCAGACAAAACACAGCAGCAACAAGACCCAGGGCTTTTCGGTGGGAACGGGAACGGTGGCGTTTTGCGGGGAGTACGTCAGCATCGAGGCGCGCGCCAGTTGGAGTAAAGCATTATTTTAATGTGCAAGCACACGCAGCGGAAATGAAAAAAGGCAGCCTGGGCTGCCTTTTTTCCAAAGCTTACAAGCTTAGCGCTTGAAGAAGCCACCGAACTTCTGGTTGAACTTGTCGATACGGCCGGCGGTATCAACAATCTTCTGCTTGCCAGTGTAGAACGGGTGGCAGCTGGAGCACACTTCAATGTGGAAGGCGTCCTTGCCCATGGTGGACTGGGTGGTGAAGGTGTTACCGCAGGAGCAGGTAACCGCAACTTCTTTGTAATTCGGGTGGATATCAGCGCGCATGATGAGCTTCCTTGGTTACGGGTACAGGGGTTTTGCCTGTACTACTTGGTGAAGGGGTGCATTATCCGCGCTTTATCAGCACTTGACAAGTCGCCCGAAACGAAAACGGCGACAGCCCTTATCAGACTGCCGCCCTGGACTTACCCGGCCAGCAATGCAGGCTCAGGCACGACGCCAGCTGGTGCCCTGCGCATTGTCTTCCAGCACCACACCCTTGGCGATTAGCTCGTCACGGATACGGTCGGACTCGGCCCAGTTCTTGTTGGCACGCGCATCACGACGCGCCTGGATCAGGGCTTCGATCTGCTCGGCAGTCAATTCACCTTCACCGGCACCGGCCTTGAGGAATTCCTCCGGCTCACGTTGCAGCAGGCCGAGCACGCCGCCCAGGTCCTTCATCAGGCGGGCCAGTTGCACATCGCGGCTCTTGTTGACTTCACCAGCCAGCTCGAACAGCACGGCAACGGCTTCGGAGGAGCTGAAGTCGTCATCCATCGCTGCCTTGAAGCGCGCAGCGTACGGGTTGCTCCAGTCAATGCCCGTGCTTTCCGGCAGCGCCAGACCGCGCAAGGCAGTGTAGAGACGAGTCAGGCCCTGCTTGGCATCGTTGAGGATGCTGTCGGTGTAGTTGACCGGGCTGCGGTAGTGGCTGCGCACAATGAAGAAGCGCACCACTTCGCCGTCGAAATGCTGCAGCACGTCGCGGATGGTGAAGAAATTGCCCAGCGATTTTGACATCTTTTCGCCATCGACATTGATGAAGCCGTTGTGCAGCCAGTAATTCACATACTGATGGCCATGCGCGCCTTCGGACTGGGCGATTTCGTTTTCATGGTGCGGGAATTGCAGGTCTTCACCACCGCCGTGGATGTCGAAGTGCTCGCCCAGATGGTGGCAGCTCATCACCGAGCATTCGATATGCCAGCCCGGACGGCCAGCACCCCATGGGCTGTCCCAGGACGGCTCGCCCGGTTTGGCAGCCTTCCACAGCACGAAGTCCAGCGGGTCGCGCTTGTTGGGGTCGATTTCCACGCGCTCACCGGCGCGCAGCTTGTCCAGCGTACGGCCAGACAGCTTGCCGTAGCCTTCAAACTCGCGCACCGCGTAATACACATCGCCATTGGGGGCCGGATAGGCCTTGCCATTGGCAATCAGCTGTTCGATCAGCGCAATCATGCCGCCCACATGATGGGTGGCGCGCGGTTCGTGAGTCGGCGGCAGCAGGTTCAGCGCAGCGGCATCCTGATGCATGTCGGCGATGGTTTCCGCCACCAACTGGTCCGGGGTAATGCCGCGTTCCAGCGCCCGCTTGATGATCTTGTCTTCGATGTCGGTGATGTTGCGCACGTAGTTGACATCGTAACCGGAGGCCTTGAGCCAGCGGTAGATCACGTCAAAGGCGGCCAGCATGCGGGCATGGCCGATATGACAGAGGTCATACACCGTCATGCCACACACATACATACGCACCTTGCCCGGTTCGATGGGATGGAACTCTTCTTTCTGGCGAGTCAGGGTGTTGTACACGTTCAGCATGATCTAGATAACCTGTGCTTGGGTAAAAGGGGAAATTGTATCAGAGTCGTCAAGCCCCCGCGAAGCGCCTGCACACTGCCCGTCCTGCTGCGCGGAAAATGAAAAACCGGGCCAGTGCCCGGTCCCGAGTGACATCTGCTGCCAGTAAATGGGGTCACACCGGCGGCCATTCAATACGGCGGTAGTCCGGCACGCCCTGACGGAAGGGTGGCATGCGCTCCCCTTCCATCAGCGGCAGCAGGTAATCCAGAAAAGCCTGGGTCACGCCATAGCCATCGGCAGAGATGAAGTGCGACGGGAAAGCCTTTTCCAGATCCCCAACATCAGAGAGCGGAAACTCCGCCACTTCCCAGCGGTAAGGGTGATCGGACAGGCGGCGGATGCCCGCCATCACACCGCTGCGGCCGGCCTGCAGCCATTCCACGCCCTTCTGCCCCATCTGGTAAGCCTGGGCGGCATCGGTGGCCGACACCAGATGCCCGGCTGCGCGTTGCAGATAATCCACCTGCGCCACATGGGCGGACAGGCCGCGCTCGCGCTTGAGCAGCGCCGCCAGCCAGCTGCCCACCCCGCCCAGTTGCTCGTGGCCATACACGGCCGAGGCATTGGCCTCGGTGACAAAGCGTCCGGCGGCATCCACCAGGCCTTCTGCCACCGAGATGGCGCACTGGCCATGCGCCGCCAGACTGGCATCCACTGCCGCCAGAAACTTGTCCTGATCAAACGGCACTTCCGGCAGCAACACGATATGCGGTGCCTGCCCGCCGTGAATCCGCGCCGCAGCCGGTGCCGCCGCCAGCCAGCCGGTATGGCGGCCCATGGCCTCCATGATGAATACCCGGCCGCGGCCCATGCTGATCATGTCCATGCCCACTTCCAGCATGGTGCTGGCCAGAAACTTGGCCGCCGAGCCATAGCCCGGACTGTTGTCGGTGCCGACCAGATCGTTGTCTATGGTTTTGGGCACACCGATGACATGCAGGGCGTGGCCGGTGTGACGCTGGAAATCCGCCAGCCGGGCGGCACAGCCCAGCGAGCCGTTGCCGCCATTGATCAGCAGATAATGAATGCCGTGACGCGCCAGCACCGCTTTCATGCGCAGCCAGTCCTCAGGACATTCGTCGAAACGGCCTATCATGCGGCGGCTGACGCCAAAATGCCCGCCGGGCAAAAAACCCAGCCGGGCGATGTCATGATCGGACACCCCATCGGTATTCACCAGCCGGTCTTCCAGCAGGCCAGCCAGGCCGTCGCGGGCGGCATACACCGAGATGCCCAGCTTGCGGGCGGTTTCGATCACCCCTTGCGCCGAGGCATTGAGAACGGCGGTGGGACCACCGGATTGCAGATACAGCAGGCGAGGCTGGTTCATCACACTTCTCCGCAAAGCAAGACTGAATGGTTTTGATGCTAGGCAGGACAGGTGTAGCAGGCAAATTACATCACGCCAAAGTCGACGCGCATCAAATGCTGCGCTGGCGAAGCTTGTCAGTGCCCGCCGAACGGTGTATCCGATCAACAGACATGAAAAAAGCGGGCCAGCAGGCCCGCTTGAGAGAGATTCAGCACCAAGTCGGGTAAGTAAGTGCTTACTTACCCGTTGGGACAAAAAATCACTTGCTCCAGTTATCGCGCAAACCCACAGTCCGGTTGAACACCGCACGCACACCTTGCTGATGGTCGTAACGGTCGGTGACAAAGTAGCCCAGGCGCTCAAACTGGAAGCGCGATTCCGGGGCTGCTTTAAGCACGGCGTCTTCCACATAGGCAGTGACGGTTTTCAGCGATTCCGGGTTGAGGAACTGGCGGAAGTCGACATATTCGCCATCGTCGCCACGCACCGCATCCGGACGCGGCTCGGTGAACAGGCGGTCGTACAGGCGAACGTCGGCTTCAATCGCGTGCTCGGCCGATACCCAGTGAATCACGCCCTTGACCTTGCGGCCTTCCGGGTTCTTGCCCAGGGTGTCGTGGTCGATGGAGCACTTCAGTTCCACCACCTTGCCGTCGGCATCCTTGATCACTTCATCGCACTTGATGACATAGCTGTAGCGCAGGCGCACTTCGCCACCGGCGGTCAGGCGCTGCCACTTGGGCGGCGGCACTTCGGCAAAGTCGTCACGCTCGATCCAGATTTCACGGCCGATCGGCACTTCGCGCTCGCCGAATTCCGGGTGATGCGGATGGAAAGGCGCGCTGCGACTGGCGGTGACGGCGGCATCGAAGTTGGTGAGGGTCACCTTGATCGGGTCCAGCACGGCCATCACACGCGGCGATTCGTTTTCCAGCATCTCGCGCACAGCGCCTTCCAGCACGCTCATGTCGATGATGTTTTCACCCTTGGACACGCCGATGCGCTGGCAGAACAGGCGAATGCCGGCCGGGCTGAAACCGCGGCGACGCATGCCTTCGATGGTGGGCATGCGCGGGTCGTTCCAGCCATCCACCAGGCCGTCGGTCACCAGCGCCTGCAGCTTGCGCTTGGAAGTAAGCGCGTACAGCAGTTCCAGACGGGAGAATTCGTACTGGCGCGGGTGGCAAGGAATGGTGATGTTGTCCAGCACCCAGTCGTACAGCGGGCGATGGTCTTCGAACTCCAGCGTGCACAGGCTGTGGGTAATGCCTTCCAGCGCATCGGAGATGCAGTGGGTGTAGTCGTACATCGGGTAGATGCACCACTTGTCGCCGGTACGGTGGTGATGTGCGCGGCGGATGCGGTAGATCACCGGGTCGCGCAGGTTCACGTTGCCGGAAGCCATGTCGATTTTCAGGCGCAGGGTCTTGCTGCCGTCCGGGAATTCACCGTTACGCATGCGGGTGAACAGGTCGAGGTTCTCTTCCACGCTACGGTCGCGGAAGGGGCTGTTCTTGCCCGGCTCGGTCAGGCTGCCGCGATAGGCGCGCATTTCTTCGGCGTTCAGGTCGCAGACAAAGGCCTTGCCCGACTTGATCAGCTCGACGGCATAGTCATACAGCGCATCGAAGTAATCCGAGGCGAAACGGACATTGCCATCCCACTTGAAGCCCAGCCATTCCACGCTGTCCCTGATGGACTGCACGAATTCGTCCGACTCTTTTTCCGGGTTGGTGTCATCCATGCGCAGATTGCACTTGCCCTGGTAATCCTCGGCCAGACCGAAGTTCAGGCAGATGGATTTGGCGTGACCCACGTGCAGGTAGCCATTGGGCTCCGGCGGGAAGCGGGTGACGATGGAACTGTGCTTGCCGGAAGCCAGATCCTCGTCAATGATGTTGCGAATGAAGTTGCTGACTACTGGCGCGTTGTTTTCCGTGCTCATGATTCTGGCTGCAGACTGATTGAAAGCAATCGGTGATTGTAACCGATTTGCCCTTGCTGGGGAGAGGTAGTCCCGGCATGGCCGGTTTTGCCGGGGAAATACAGGCTGGCCGGTACTTTGCCCGGCCAACCGCCCGCTTGGTTTACAGCAGCTTGCGCCCGGTGATGGCCTGCAATTCGGCCAGTGGCGAGCGTGCCGGGTTGGCCATGTCCTGCGCGGCCAGCCAGAAAGTCTGCTCCAGCATGAACTGGCCGGACATCACCGCATGCGAGGCATGGTCGGAGAAACACACCCAGCCGCAGCCAGACGGAAACGGCATGGTTTCCTGCGGGCAGGTGCGCTGGTAGTCCATGTCCGCCTTCATGGCATCGTGCAGATGCAGCATCAGGTGGTCGTAAGCGCTGCGTTTGCGCTTGGTGATTTTCAGCGCAGCCATGAGTGCGGCCGAACCCGGCCATTGGTAAGGCACCCGAGGCAGCATGCGCCGCGCCATGTCGGCAAACGGCTCCCCGACGCGCCACACGCGCGGTTCACCATTGGGATTGGCATTGTAGAACACGCGCAGGATGCGCTCGCCGTAGGTGGGGCGGGACGGGAAGGCATCCACGTGCAGGCGGCTGTCGTCCTTGCGCCAGGAAGTCTGGCGATTTTCCACCCGCATCAGGCGCAGGCTGGTGGGTGCAGCGCGCAGCTTGCCACGGTATTCCGGCAGCAACTGGTTGACCAAGGCAAAGGCGCTGTCGCGATAGCGGGCAATCAAGGCGCGCACTGCGGCTTCGTTGGCCGGGTCGGCCACGCCATGCAACTTGCCATCATCTTGCGGCTCCAGGCTGATGTTCTTGCGTTTAGGGTCGGCAATGGCCGGGTTCAGCAAGGCCAGTTCGGCAGGCTGGATGGCAAAGTCCAGCTGCGGCAGAAACAGTACCTTGCCGCTTTCCAGCTCAGCTACTTGGGATTCAGACGTTTTTCCGTCCAGATGGATGATCTGACTGCTCATGCGCAATGTTTCCTGTGCTGTATGTGGCTGATGTGAAGCAATACAACACATCAGCATGACAAACCAAGACAATCCGCAAGCCTACGCCAAACTGCGGCCAAGGTCACACTCCGGCAGCGCTTGCAGGGCGGCAAAACCGCCAAACAACTGATTTCAACGGAAAATATTGCCCTCCACCCCTACTCCCAGCATGGCAATTCGCCATTAAAAACAACAATTTATGCTGATAAAAATCCAGAAGTACGGCATAATGCCCGGTTGCTTATCCACCTGCGCCACCAGCCGCTTTCATTCAGCATGACGACACAGCCAGCCGCCGCCAAACCGATTACCTCTTACCGCAAGTACTGGGCCAGCCGCTTCGGCACTGCCCCTTTCCTGCCGATGAGCCGCGCCGAAATGGACCAGCTGGGCTGGGATTCCTGTGACATCATCCTGATTTCCGGCGATTGCTATATCGACCATCCCAGTTTCGGCATGGCGCTGGTGGGCCGTTTGCTGGAAGCCCAGGGCTTCCGCGTCGGCATCATTGCGCAGCCGGACTGGCAGTCGGCCGAGCCCTTCCGCGCACTGGGCAAGCCGAACCTGTTTTTCGGCGTCACCGCCGGCAATATGGACTCGATGATCAACCGCTACACGGCGGACCGTCGCCCGCGCTCGGATGATGCCTACACCCCCAATGCCGAACCGAACAAGCGCCCGGACCGTGCCGTCACCGTGTATGCCCAGCGTTGCCGCGAAGCCTATCCCGGCGTGGGGGTGATGATCGGTTCCATCGAAGCCAGCCTGCGCCGCATCGCCCACTTCGATTACTGGAGCGACAAGGTCCGCCAGTCGGTGCTGATTACCTCCAAGGCCGACATCCTGCTGTATGGCAATGCCGAACGCGCATTGGTGGAAATCGCCCATCGTGCTGCCAAGGGTGAAAAACTCAGTGAAATCCGCGACGTACGCGGTACCGCCTTTGTGGTGCAGCAAGGCTGGCGTCCGGATGAGGAATGGCAGGAGATGGACTCCAGCGTGGTGGACACCCCCGGCAAGGTGGATCCGCACCTGAATCCGTATCAGGAGATTCCGGAACAAGCAGCAGAGGCCACCAAGGGCAGCGACCCGACTGCTCCGCAGGTAATCCGCATCGAATCGCGCGAAGAGCGCCTGGCCAAACGCCGCGCCGAACGTGCCAAAACCGTCATCCGCATTCCGGCCTACGAAGCCGTGGCGCACGACCCGGTGCTGTATGCACACGCCAGCCGCACCCTGCATCTGGAATCCAACCCCGGCAATGCGCGCGCACTGGTGCAGCTGCACGGCAGCCGCGATGTGTGGCTGAACCCGCCGCCCATTCCGCTGACCACCGAGGAAATGGACTTCGTCTACGGCCTGCCCTACGCCCGCAATCCGCACCCGTCCTATGGCAATGCGCACATTCCGGCGTGGGAAATGATCAAGTACTCGGTCAACATCATGCGCGGCTGTTTTGGCGGCTGTACCTTCTGCTCCATCACCGAGCACGAAGGCCGCATCATCCAGAGCCGTTCGGAAGAATCCATCCTGCACGAGATCGAGGAAATCCGCGACAAGACGCCGGGCTTCACCGGTCACATCTCCGATCTGGGCGGCCCGACTGCCAATATGTACCGCCTGTCCTGCAAGGACCCGAACATCGAACGCTCCTGTCGCAAGCTGTCCTGTGTGTTCCCGGACATCTGCGAGAACCTGAATACCGACCACAGCCACCTGATCCAGCTGTACCGCAAGGCACGTGCCCTGCCGGGGGTGAAGAAGATCAACATCCAGTCCGGCCTGCGTTACGACCTGGCGGTGCGCTCGCCCGAATACATCAAGGAACTGGTGCAGCACCACGTGGGCGGCTACCTGAAAATTGCCCCGGAGCACACCGAAGACGGCCCGCTGTCCAAGATGATGAAACCGGGCATGGGCGCGTACGACAAGTTCAAGGAGCTGTTCGAACGCTTCAGCCGTCAGGCCGGCAAGGAACAATACCTGATCCCCTACTTCATCGCCGCCCACCCCGGCACCAGCGATGAGGACATGATGAATCTGGCGCTGTGGCTGAAGAAGAACAACTTCCGTCTGGATCAGGTGCAAACCTTTACCCCGACGCCCATGGCCATGGCCACCACCATGTGGCATACCCGGCGCAACCCGCTCAAGCGCCTGTCGCGCAGCTCGGAAAAAGTGGATGTGGTGCGCGATGGTTATCGCCGCAAGCTGCACAAGGCCTTCCTGCGCTATCACCACCCGGACAACTGGCAGATCATTCACGATGCGCTGATCAATATGGGCCGCAGCGACCTGATCGGCCACAGCAAGCACTGCCTGATTCCGCCCACCCCGCCGGGTGACAAATCCGCTGCGGTGCGTCACCGTCTGGGCGCGCCGGCGGCACGTCAGGGCAATGGCAAGCCCGGCCAGCCGCGTCCGGGTCAGGGCAAGGCCACGGCAGCGCAAGGCAAATCCTTTGGTGGACGTCCGCAAGCCACCGGCCGGCCGGGAGCAAAACCGGGCAGCAAACCGGCAAGCCAGGCCACTGGCACCAACCGCAGCAAGCACAAACGCTGATCCATCATCATCGGCAATAAAAACGGCATCGCCTGGCGATGCCGTTTTTATTGGGCAGACTCCCTGTTTGGCAGCTAAAGTAGCAGCCAACCGGATTCAAACAGGACATGGACCATGGGGGCTTCGCTCAAGCTGGCGGAATTGCTGGGTTCGCTCAGCTATGCACTGGATATCACCGAGGGACAACCTGAAGGCCATTGTGTACGCAGCTGCTGGATAGGCATGCACATTGGCCGTGCCATCGGGCTGGACAGCCAGTCACTGTGGGAACTGTACTACGCCATCCTGCTGAAAGACCTGGGCTGCAGCAGCAATGCCGCCCGCATCAGCGAACTGTATCTGGCAGATGATCGCCAGTTCAAGCAAGACTTCAAGCTGGTAGGCAGCAGCTTGCAGGACAAGCTGGGTTTTGTATTCAGCCATACCGGTCGCCACGCCGGCTGGGCCGACCGCCTGGCATCCATTATCAGCATTGTGCGCAATGGCAAGGAAATTGCCGACGAACTGATCCAGACCCGTTGCTATCGAGGTGCGGATATCGCCCGCCAGCTGCGCTTCAATGAAAACGTGGCGCGCGGCATCCAGTCGCTGGACGAGCACTGGGATGGCTCCGGCCGTCCGCTGGGTTTGCAGGGTGAGGCCATTCCGCTCAATGCCCGCATTGCCCTGCTGGCGCAGGTGGTGGATGTGTTTCACATCACCAGTGGTCGTGACGGTGCGCTGGCCGAGGTGCAGCAACGTGCCGGCAACTGGTTCGACCCACAACTGGTGGCCAGCTTTGCCAGCGTGGCCAGTGACGAAACCTTCTGGCAGGTGCTGGAATCGACGGCTGTCGATCAGGCGGTACTGGCGCTGGAACCGGCCCAGCATCAGGTGGAAGTTGATGAAGATTATCTGGATGAAATTGCCGAAGGCTTCGGCCAGGTGGTCGACTCCAAAAGCCCCTTCACCGCCGGTCACAGTCAGCGGGTAGGTCATTATGCCGACCGTATTGCCGCCACCCTGGGCCTGGATGATGCGCGCCGCCGCTGGCTCAAACGCGGCGCCCTGCTACACGACGTGGGCAAGCTGGGGGTGAGCAACCGCATTCTGGACAAGCCAGGCAAGCTGGATGCCGAGGAATGGGCCGCCGTGCAAAAACACGCCAGCTACACCCACGCCATTCTTGGCCGCATGCAGGTGTTTGCCGAGCTGGCCGATGTTTCCGCCGCCCACCATGAACGACTGGATGGCAAGGGCTATCCGCGCGGTCTGTCAGGCGACGCCATCACCCTGGAAACCCGCATCATCACCACCGCCGACATTTTTGACGCCATCAATGCCGAGCGGCCATACCACCCGGCCACGCCGGTGGCCAAAACACTGGACATCATGCAGCAGAACCTGCACGTGGCTATCGATCCACGCTGTTTTGCAGCCTTGCAGCAGGTATTGCGCGAGGAAGGCCAGCTCTAGCCCCACACCACCCCGCTGGTCAGCAACTGTTCGGCACGCTGCAAGGCGGCTGCCAGGTCCGGCTGCAGATTATCCGCACCCAGATCATCCACCAGCCGCGACCCCTTGAGCATGTCCAGCACCTCATCGGTCGCACCACACAGAATCAGCGTCTTGCCCTGTACGCGCAGCTTGTCGTTCAGACTGTCCAGCGCCAGCAAACCGGTGGTATCCAGCATCACCAGCCGGTGCAACTGCAAGATGATGACGCGCGCCTGCTCGGCCTGCTGGTGAATGATTTCCACACTGTCCGCCGCGCCGAAAAACAGTGCACCCTCCACCCGGAAAGCCGCGCAGCCATCCGGCACATGCTTGCCGGCAATGGTATGGCGCTCGAACAACTGCGCATATTCCGGCAACAGGCGGTTGACCGAGGTATGGCTGGCCATGCTGCGGATGAAGAACACCGCCGCCATCAGCAGGCCGATCTGTACTGCCACCGTCAGGTCAAACACCACGGTCAGCACAAAGGTGACAATCAGCACGGCGGTATCGCGCTTGGGAAACTGGAAAGCCTTGCGGATATCCCAGTCCCCCATTTTCAGTGCCACCGAAATCAGGATGGCCGCCAGCACCGCCAGGGGAATGCTCGCCGCCAACGGGGCTGCCACCAGCAAAATCAACAGCAGCAACACCGCATGCACCATGGCAGCCACCGGGCTGCGACCGCCGTTGCTGATATTGGTGGCAGTGCGCGCCACCGCTCCGGTCGCCGGAATGCCGCCAAAAAACGGGGCCACCATATTGGCGATGCCCTGACCGATCAGCTCCTGATTGGAATCATGCTTGTCGGACGTCATGCTGTCCGCCACCACCGCACACAGCAGTGACTCGATGGCCCCCAGCAGGGCAATGGTAAAGGCCGGTGCCAGCAGGTCGGACAAATGGGTCGGGTCCAGGTCCAGCCCGCCAAAGCTGGGCAAGCCTTGCGGAATACCACCGAACTTGCTGCCCAGCGTGGCCACCGGCAGGCTGAACAAGGCCGTGGCCAGCGTCGCCAGAATCAGCGCGACAAAAGGCGCGGGCAACAGGCGGTTGAGTCGCTTTGGCCATAGCAGGATAAGCAGCAGGCTGGCCGCAGACAGCAGCAAGGTCGGCCAGTGAAAATTGCCCAGTTGCTCACGCAATACCTGCATCACGGCAAAGAAGCCGGCTGGCATCTTTTCCACCGGCAAGCCGAAAAAATCTTTCAGTTGGGTCAGGAAAATCAGCACGGCGATACCGTTGGTAAAACCGGTAATCAGTGGCAAGGGAAAAAAGCGGATCACCTGCCCCAGCCGGAAAATGCCCATCAACACCAGCATCACGCCGGACATGAAGGTGCAGATCAGCAGGTTGGCCACCCCGTACTTGGCCACAATGCCGTAGATGATGACGATGAAGGCCCCGGTAGGCCCGGTGACCGACAAACGGCTCCCCCCCAGCACCGCCGCCAGAAAACCGGCAATCACGGCAGTGAATATGCCAGCCTGTGGCGTCACCCCACTGGCCATGGCAAAGGCCATGGCCAAGGGCAAGGCGACAATGCCGACGGTAATGCCGGCCATGATGTCATCGCGCAGCAACTGGCGGTTATAGCTTTTGAGGGTATCAACAATACAAGGGTGGAATCCCGGACTGAACATGGTGCGACTTTCGTTGATGGCAAGCGGCAGCAAACAGTGCTGCCGCTGCATGTTTGTACTGTCATCATCGACGCCAACTACGCCAGGCGCAAGCCAGCCGGGTATCCCGCCAGCGGAATAACCGCCATGGCAGAGGCATATCGACACCCCAATTCAACAGGCGTAGCATGGTTTCAAGACCACTTCAGCATGAGGGAAAACCATGACGCAAGACAAAAATAACGATCCCGCCATCAGTACGCCCGCCGACACCACACCTGTCGCGGAAAATACCAGCTCCACCAGCACTCCTGCGGCCAGCCGCAAGCCTGCGCGCAGCACCAGCAGCCGCCAGAGCAACGTCAAGCGCGTGCATCAGGAATCGGTGAAAGCCATCGAAACCATCAGCCAGCAGCCGGTTGCACTGCAGGTGGCCGAGGCACCGCACGGCACCAGCGAAGACAGCAGCACCGCCGAACTCCCTGCCAGCTTCCCCTACCGCACCCGCATGCGCCGGGCCGAGTACGAAAAGATCAAGCTGGAACTGCAGATCGAGCTGTTGAAAGTACAGAACTGGGTGAAGGAAACCGGGCAGAAAATCGTCATCCTGTTTGAAGGCCGCGACGCTGCCGGCAAGGGCGGTACCATCAAGCGCTACATGGAACACCTGAACCCGCGTGGTGCCCGTGTGGTGGCACTGGAAAAACCGTCCGAGCGCGAACGCGGTCAATGGTATTTCCAGCGTTATATCGAACATCTGCCGTCTTCCGGCGAAATCGTGTTCTTCGACCGCTCCTGGTATAACCGCGCCGGCGTGGAACGGGTGATGGGCTTCTGCACCCCGGACGAATACCTGGAATTCATGCGCCAGACACCGCAGCTGGAACGCATGCTGGTCAACAGCGGCATCCATCTGTTCAAGTTCTGGTTCTCGGTCAGCCGTGAAGAACAGCTGCGTCGTTTCATCTCGCGCCGGGATGACCCGCTCAAGCACTGGAAGCTCTCGCCCATCGACATTCAGTCGCTGGACAAATGGGACGACTACACTGCGGCCAAGCAAGCCATGTTCTTCCACACCAATACCGGCGATGCGCCCTGGGTGGTGGTGAAATCGGATGACAAGAAGCGGGCACGGCTGAACTGTATCCGCCATTTCCTGGCCAGCCTGGACTACCCCAACAAGGACCCGCGCGTGGCCCATGCCGCCGACCCGCTGATCGTAGGTGCCCCCAAGCACATGCACAATGCAGATGAGGACAAGTCACTGCGTTTTGACGTCTGAAGCAAGCGACCCAAGCAGCCGCATCCGCGATGCGGCTGCTGTGCTAGAATTCGGCTTTGTTTCCGCCGACAGCACTCCTTACATCCATGAAAAAACTGCTCGCAAGCCTTGCCCTGTGTGCCCTGCCCCTGTTGGCACACGCCGCGCCGGTGGTGGAAATGACCACCAACAAAGGCGTGATTGAAATTACCCTGGATTCGGCCAAAGCGCCCAAGACCGTGGCCAATTTTGTCAGCTATGCCAAGGCCGGTTTTTACAACGGTACGGTATTTCACCGCGTCATCGATGGTTTCATGATTCAGGGTGGTGGTTTTGACGGCAAGCTGGAACAGAAGAAAACCAACGCGCCCATCCCCAATGAAGCCGCCAACGGCCTGAAAAACAGCATTGGCACCATCGCCATGGCCCGCACTGCCGACCCAAATTCGGCAACGGCACAGTTTTTCATCAACGTGGCCAACAACGAATTCCTTGACTACAAGAACCCCAGCCCGCAAGGCATCGGCTATGCTGTATTCGGCAAGGTCAGCAAGGGCATGGACGTCGTCAACCGCATTGCCAAAACCCACACCGGCAGCATGAAAGGCATGGATGACGTGCCCTTCGAGCCCATCGTGATCCAGAAGGTTGTGGTTAAACCCTGACCCGCCTTCACCGGCCAGCCACAGGCTGGCCTTCAGCACACCGCATCAAGCGTACGCTTCAGACAATAAAGGAATCCTCATGATCAAACTGAGCACCAACTTCGGCGATATCGTTCTGGAACTGTTCCACGACAAAGCCCCGGTCACTGCCGCCAATTTTGAAGAATACGTAAAGAGCGGCCACTACGACGGCACCATCTTTCACCGCGTAATCAACGGTTTCATGATTCAGGGCGGTGGTTTTGATGCCGACATGAAGCAAAAAGACACCCGCGATCCGATCAAGAACGAAGCCAACAACGGTGTTTCCAACAAGACCTACACCGTTGCCATGGCCCGCACCATGGACCCGCACTCCGCATCGGCCCAGTTCTTCATCAACGTGTCCGACAATGACTTCCTGGACTTCAAGTCCGAAACCACTCAAGGCTGGGGCTATGCCGTATTTGGCCAGGTTGTGGAAGGCAAGGAAGTGGTTGATCGCATCAAGACCGTGCGTACCGGTCGTAGCGGCGGTCACCAGGACGTGCCGGTTGAAGCCGTCGTGGTGGAAAAGGCCGAGATCATCTGATCCCGTCCAGGGCCACTAGCGGCCCTGTCAGCAAGCCAGCTGCCCCCGGGTGAGCTGGCTTTGCTTTGGCATTCTGACAATTGTTGCCCTTACTGAAACATCATGAGCCATCACTTCATTTCCGACCTGCACCTGAGCGAAGACAGCCCCGCACTATGCCAGTTGTTCGTGAGTACCTTGCAAGCATGGCAGGGGCAGATCGACAGCCTGTTCATTCTGGGTGATTTGTTCGAATACTGGGTTGGTGATGACGATGATTCTGCATTCTTGCAGGACATGCTGGCTGCCATGCAGCAGTTCTCCCGCCATACCCCACTTTATGTGATGCGAGGCAACCGCGACTTCCTGCTGGGCGAGGGCTTTTGCCAGCGCAGCGGGGCCATGTTGCTGGAAGACCCTCACCTGCTGGAGGCCTATGGCCAGCGTTATCTCTTGAGCCATGGCGATGCGCTGTGTACCGATGACACCGCCTATCAGCAATTCAGGGCCGTGAGCCGCAACCCGGCCTGGCAAGCCGCCATGCTGGCGCGCCCCTTGGCCGAACGCCACGCCATTGCCGCACAGGCACGCATGCAAAGTGAAGCCGCCAAACAGCAGCAAGGCCTGAGCGCCATTACCGATGTCACCGAACAGGCCGTTCTGGCATTACTCGACCAGTATGACTGGCCGGTTCTCATCCACGGCCACACCCACCGCCCGGCCTGCCACAGCTATCAACAAGACAACAAGTCCAGTCAGCGCTGGGTGTTGACCGACTGGTACGGCAATCATGGCGGCTATCTGCGGCTGGATGAAAATGGTCTGCAGGCTCATGCACTGACAGCAGGCCACCAACACGACTAGCCTCACCAATGGGAGCCATTGCGGCTTAATTGCAACTAGGCGCGCTGCTGGCTCTGCCCACCCCCTGCCCCTACTACTGTTTAAAACAATTCTTTAGGACAGTATGTAATACCTTCACTCTGGCAATAATGTGCTATTCCTGATAAGTGGGCTTGCTGACATTTCCACTGCAGTCTCAAGCTCACTTACAACATGGCATGCCTGACATGCCTGACAACAGCAGCACAGCAGACAAGGCCCGCCAACAGGCAGGGTCTGGCCGGACATGTGCGGGCTTTGGGGAATCACACCAATGCAGAACCATCACCGTTTTTTCTCGGTGCGCCAGCGTTTTGTCTGGCTCACGCTGGTGCTGGCCAGCTTGCTTGCCGCCGTGGCGCTGGGAGCGGCAGTACTGATCAGGCAAATCACCATCGGTGGCCCGCAGTACCACCGCATCATCCAGGCCAAGGATCTGGTGGCAGATATCCTGCCGCCACCGGCTTACATCATTGAAGCCAATCTCCTCGTCCATCAGCTCAGGCTGGCATCCGTTGAGCAGCAAGCGCATCTGCTGGGGCAGTTACAGCGCAGTGAACAGGCATTCAATCAGCATTACCAGTACTGGCAGCGACAGGACCTGCCTGTTGCATTGCGCGAGTCTCTGACAGGCCAGGCTCAGGAATATGGACGTGAGTTTTTCATATTGCTGAATCAGCAGTTGCTTCCGGCCCTGCAAAAAAAACAGGACCGCCAGGTAAACATTGTTTTTGCCCATATGCAGCAGGTGTATGCACAACACCGCCAGGCTATCGACAAGGCCGTGATTCAGGCCCAGCAATACCAGCAGCGACTGGAAGATGAAGCAGCCAGCAGCAACCGGCAAAACTGGCTGCTATTGTCACTGTCCTTGCTCGGAACCGTATTGGTCGTGGCCCTGTTATTGCGCTGGAGCTATCGCCGGCTGATTGCGCTGCTGGGTGCGGAACCGGCCCAAACCCGTCAGCATATCGGCCAACTGGCAGAGGGCCAGTGGCAAGGCCGTCTGCAGCAAGTCAGCCCCCACAGCATGAGTGGTGTACTGGACAGCATGATCAGCCGCTTGAGCACCGTCATGCACGGCATACGCCAGACTGCGACCGACATGCGCACCTTGTCCGGACAGGTAGAACATGCTGCCAGCCATGTCGGAGACCAAACCAGCAGTCAGGCGGCCCATCTGGAGGAAATTGCCACCACCTTGCAGCAGTTTTCTTCCACGCTGGATGCCACCATGCATAGCGCCCAGCAAACCGAACAACAAGCCATTGCAGCGGTAGATGCCAGCCGTGAAGGCCGCTTGCTGGTAGAAAACACGGTGCAGGCCCTGCACCATATCATTCAGTGCATAGAGCAGATCGACGACATTGTTTACCAGACGGATTTGCTGGCCTTGAATGCCACAATCGAAGCCGCCCGCGCCGGAGAACACGGCAAGGGTTTTGCCGTGGTGGCGCAGGAGGTTCGCAAACTGGCCCAGCGCAGCAAGGACGTGGCGCAGGAAATCCAGCAACTGTCGCAACAAACCATGAGCCGGGCCGAACATGCCGGTAGTGCCATGGGTACGCTGGAAGACATCATCAGCCAGACCCGTCGCCTGGTGGAACACATCAACAGCAGCAGTCAGGAACAGAACCTGGGCATCAGCCAGATTTCACAGTCCTTGAACCAATTAAGCTATTCATCAGTGCAAAACGCTGAAGAATCGCTGAACATGGCCACACTTTCGCGGGAAATGCTGCAGTATGCTGAAGCCTTGCAACAACGGGTGGCCTTCTTCCGCTTGCGTGACCAAGCCGCTGACCACCGACAGTTATCCGCTCTGGATGGCGAAAGCAGCGCCCCGCTGACCGCCGCCTGACCCTCGCTCGCCCTCTCTCCCCATCGTCAGACACAGGGTAAACCCGCAAGGGCAAGCCCTAAATGACGATTTGATGCTTGATCACTACAGTTGCGGCATCCGCCACCAGTACAAAAACAGGCGGAACGCTCGAATGGGGCACAGCCGCGATGGCTGCGCCCGATCAACGCCAACAATCATTGGAGAGAACCATCATGTGGTCCCACGTTTACGACCCACTGGGCAACCCGTGGCTGTCTACGCTGTGCGCAGCGCTGCCGGTCATCGTGCTGCTGGGCGCGCTCGGCATTTTTCATATCAAGGCTCACATTGCAGCCGTGATGGGTTTGATCACTTCGCTCGTTGTCGCCATCGGCATTTTCGGCATGCCCGCCGGCATGGCTGCCAGCGCCACCCTGATGGGTGCGGCCAACGGCTTGCTGCCGATTGGCTGGATCATCCTGAACGTGATCTTCCTGTACCAGCTGACCGAACGCAAAGGGCAGTTTGCCATCCTGCGTGAAAGCATTACCGGCGTCACGCAAGACCGTCGCCTGCAACTGCTGCTGATTGCCTTCTGCTTTGGTGCCTTCTTCGAAGGTGCTGGCGGCTTTGGCACACCGGTGGCCGTTACCGGTGCCATGCTGATTGGCCTGGGCTTCTCGCCGCTGGCCGCATCCGGCCTGTCGCTGATCGCCAATACCGCACCGGTCGCCTACGGTGCACTGGGCACACCGATTACCACCCTGGCCAAGGTGACCGGCATCGACGTGATGCTGATTTCCTCCATGGTGGGTCGCCAGATGACCATCTTCGCCGTCATCGTGCCGTTCTGGCTGCTGATTGCCTTCTGCGGCTGGAAGAACACCCTGCGCATCTGGCCTGCCGCCCTGGTGGCCGGCTTGTCCTTCGCCATTCCGCAGCTGATCGTCTCCAACACCATGGGGCCGGAACTGGTTGCCGTGATTGCCTCGGTGTGCTCGATTGCCGCGCTGGTTCTCTTCCTGAAGGTATGGCACCCGCAAGAGGTATACACCTCCACCGCCGGCACCATGGCCGGTGCCGCTGCCGAAGCCGCAGGCAAGACCGCCCTGCAACCCAAGCATGGTTACTCCACCGGTGACGTGATCCGTGCCTGGCTGCCGTGGCTGATCCTGTCGGTGCTGGTATTCGCCTGGGGCTCTCCCAATGTGAAAAAGGCGCTGGATGCCATCTTCACGCTGGACATCCAGTGGCCCGGCCTGCACAACCTGGTACAGAAGATGCCGCCGGTTGTGGCCAAGCCGCATGTCGAAGCAGCCATCTACAAGCTGAACCTGCTGTCCACCACCGGTACCGGCATTCTGGTGGCAGGCATCCTGTCCGGCCTGATCATGGGCTATCGTCCGAGTGAGCTGATCAAGGTATACGGTCAGACCTTCTGGTCCCTGCGCTACTCGCTGATCACCATCGTGGCCATGCTGGCACTGGGCTACCTGACCCGCTACTCCGGTGTGGACATCACCCTGGGCCTGGCGTTCTCGCACACTGGCGTGCTCTACCCCTTCTTCGGCACCCTGCTGGGCTGGCTGGGCGTGGCACTGACCGGTTCCGACACCGCCGCCAACGTGCTGTTCGGTGGTCTGCAAAAGGCATCCGCTACCCAGCTGGGCCTGTCGCCGGTGCTGATGACGGCGGCCAACTCCGCCGGTGGTGTAATGGGCAAGATGATCGACGCCCAGTCCATCGTGGTGGCTTCGACTGCTACCCAGTATTACGGCAAGGAAGGTGTGATCCTGCGCTATGTGTTCTTCCACTCGCTGGCACTGGCCTGCCTGGTCGGCCTGGTGGTAACGGCGATGGCCTATCTGCCGCCGTTTACCTTGCTGGTATTGCACTAAGTCGTTCCGGCCGCATTTACTGCGGATATGAAAAGCCCCGCCAGAGCAATCCGGCGGGGCTTTTTCACAACATCAGGACATGGCAATCTTGTAGCCTGCCTGTGACATCAGGCCAAGGTAACGGTCAGTCCAAGCCGACGGCACAACAATGCGATGCAGGCCCTGGCACCATCCTGCTGCAGTAACTGGAACTGCTGCTCAAGCAGCTCGACAAAATGCGTATTGGCGGGCAAATCGGTCCCGAACACTTGCTCCAGCTTCAACAATGCCCGTACCGCAGATTCACCGTCCGTTCTACTGGACAGCAGACGGCTTATTTCCCCGGCCAGCGGGTCGGACACGGAGATGACTTGCCCCTGCTCATCCACCCGACTGACAAAGCACATCCATGCCGCCACCCCCAGTGCCAGGCAGTCAAAACGACTGCCATGCGCCAGATGAAAACGAATGGACGCCAGCATGCGCTGTGGCAATTTCTGGCTGCCATCCATTGCTATCTGCAAGGTACGGTGTAATAAAGCGGGATTGCGAAAGCGAGTCAGCAGCTGCGCGGCATACTCTTCAGGCTTTATCGGGCATTGCACCAATGTGACCGCCTGCTCTTCCACCATCAAATGGTGGACCAGCCTCACCAGGCAAGCATCCTGCATGCAATCGCTGACATGCACATAGCCGGCCAGACAACCCAGATACGCCAGAAAGGAATGGCTGCCATTGAGCATGCGCAACTTCATTTCCTCGAAAGGCTGCACATCGGCAAGCAGCTTGACCCCAACCCGTTCCCATGGCGGTCGCCCGTAGGGAAAGCAGTCTTCTATCACCCACTGGCGATAAGGTTCACAAGCCACACCGGCCGGGTCATCGACACCGCCAAGCAAGTCACGGATGCGCCTGCGGGTTTCTGCAGTCACCATGGGCACGATGCAGTCCACCATGCTGGAAGGAAATGCCACCTGCGATTCCACCCAGGCAGCCAGGTCTGCATCCTGCAAACTGGCCAGCGTCGTCATGACTTGCCTTGTCACGACACCGTTAGCCGGCATATTGTCGCAAGACAGAATGGTCAAGCCGGGCAAGCCACGCTCACGACGCAAACGCAGACCAGCCAGCAACACTCCGGGAGCAGAGCATGGCTGCCAGGGGCAGGCAATATCATGCCGGATGGCGGGATGTTCCATCTGCAATTGGCCGGTGGCGGGTGAATGGCAATAACCCTTCTCGGTAATGGTCAGCGTCACCACGGCCAGCTCAGGCTGCGCCAGCGCCTCAACAACGGCCGACAAGCCATCCTCACGCAGGCTCAGTGCCTGACAGACCACGCCCACAACCCGGCATGACCAGTCATTGCCATCCATTTCTGCCACTGCATAGAGAAAGTCCTGCCCTTTCAAGGCAGTAATCGTACCGCCACTATCCGTCAGGCTGACTTCACAGTAGCCCCAGTCACTGGCATGGTCGCTGGCCAGCATGTCGGCAAACACCGCCTGATGAGCGCGATGAAACGCCCCACAACCCAGATGCAATAATCTGGGTCGCAAGGCTTCACGTGGGTAAGGTGGCTGCAAATGCTTGGTGGACAAAGACGAATCTGGCATGGGCACTCCTCAGGAAACAACACAAGCACCACAGTACTCACAACGCGGCAATACAACTGGGCAACCCGGCTCAGACGGCTGCATCCTGCATGATGGTCAGGTCGCGGTCTTTGACTTCCGGCATCAACAGTGCCGCCATCAGGCCTGCCATTGAATAGCACATGACCATGACTGCCACAGGCCACCAGCTGTTAGTCAAATGGCAGAAGATACCAGCCAGCAGCGGGCCCAAACCAACCGCCACCAGGCCTCCGGCCTCCTTTGATATCGCCATCCGCGTGAAGCGCTGCCGCGCACCAAACAACTCGGCCAGGGTGATGTTTTCCAGAGCAAACAATCCCAGCACAGCAATATTGTGAATGATGATGATGCACAGCATGATGGTGCCGGTATCCTGGGCTTGATCCATGATCAATGACAGCAATGGATAAGCCAGCAATATTCCTCCAGCATTCAGCACAATATACGGAAGCCTTCTACCGAAGCGATCCGACAGATATCCCATTAATGGAATCGTCAGGAATCCGATGACAGAACTTATCATCAAGGCATCCGTCGGAATGCTCTTGTCAAACAGCAGGGTCTGAACCAGATAAGCGGTCAGGAAGGTTTGAATCAAACCGGAATTTCCGGCCTGTCCAAAACGCAGGGTGGTCGCAAGCCAGAATGCACGACTGCGGAACATGGCAGCAAACCCGCCATCATCCGCTTCCACGGCAGCCGGCTTTTCATGCGATTTTTCATGCACATGCCGTTGATTCACACCTTGCACGAAAACAGGCGACTCCTTCAGGTTGGCACGTAGCCAGATGGCAAATGCCATGACCACGACGCTGGACAAGAACGGAATGCGCCATCCCCATTCCATCAGTTGCTGACGGTCCAGCAAATAAAACAGAACACCCCAGATCGCCGTTGCCAGCAAGGTTCCGCAATTTGTCCCTATGGCTACCAATGAAGAAATGATGCCGCGTTTACCCTGCGGTGCTGACTCTGCCAGCATGGTGCCGGCACCGGATATTTCCGCTCCGGCACCCAATCCTTGCACAATACGCAGGATAACCAGCAGTATTGGGGCCAGAATACCGATCTGCGCATAAGTAGGCAGTGCACCGATCAGGGTTGTACACAAGCCCATCATGGTAATCGTGATAAACAGTACTTTCTTGCGACCAACCCGGTCTCCCATGCGTCCGAAAATGATGGCACCGACAATACGCGCCAGATAACCTGCACCATATGTGCCCATGGCCAGGATCAATACCATGGCCCTGCTTTGTCCATAGAAGAATATTTCATGAAAAACCAGTGCAGCGCCCAGGGAGTAAAGCTGAAAATCCATGAATTCAAGAGCCGTTCCCAACCAGCCTGAAACAGCAGTCTTGACCAGGCCGGAAGTATCACTTTCCTTGATTTGCTGATCCAGGACATTATCCGTATTCACATCACACCCCCAAAATTACCAATCCATCCTTTTATCAATCAGGAAATCTGAGCAGAATCTTGCAGCAGCTATCCGGATTAGACTCAAATAGCGTCAGTGCCTGCTCTACCTGTTCCATCTCCATATCATGGCTGATCAGGATGTGCGGAAACAGTTTGCCAGCGGCCATCCATTCAATAACCTGGGGAAAGCGGGCACTATTCAGACGGGAAGAGAAAATGGACAACTCTTTGCTGGTAATGTCTTTTTGCCGGATCACCGTTTCTGCATCAGAAAAACCCATGATACCGATACGACCGGCAGGAGATGCCAAGGTAATCGCCTGTGACAAAATGGCAGGATGACACGCCGCATCGATAATCAGTGTCGGCTGGCACCGGATGCCTTGCAGATAATCAGCCTCGGATGACTTAAGATTATTGATAACCACATCAGCCCCGCATTCAATCGCCATCTCCAGCCGCGAAGGAATCCGGTCCACCACCATCACCGTGCCAACCTGATAAACATTTTTCAATACCTGTACCAGCGCCAATCCCATGGGGCCGGCACCATAAATCAAGGCTGAATCATTTGTGGCTGGTTGCAACTGAGCAGTCATGTTTGCCGCAACGCTGAATGGTTCAATCAGTGCGGCATGTCGATCTGGAATACTCGATGGCACCTCATGGATATTTGCGGCAGGTACGCAGACATATTCACTGAAGCCACCATCACGATGTACACCCAGTACCTTTAGCTTCAGACAGACATTTGGGCGCCCCATCCGACAGGGATAGCAGCAACCACAGCTGATGACCGGGTCAATCACCACACGCTGACCGATACGGGCAGTGTCGACAGACTCTCCGACCGCATCAACAATGCCAAATAATTCATGCCCTATCACCCGTGGATAGCTGACAAAGGGATTATGGCCCCGATAAATATGCACATCAGAGCCACACACACCGGCATATTTCACCTTGACCCGGACTTCATGCGCGGCAGGAGCAGGGATTTTTTCATCTACCAATAACAGACTACCTGGCCGGGTGATAATAATACTTTTCATTCCGCCACCTTTATCGGTTCAACATTATTGCAATAAAAGCAACAAGCACCGCAAATATATCAACAAAAACATTTTGATGAACAATATTAACAGAACCCACATCCCATTAATCGACCCGATGAAAGTATTACAAACCCAAGCACCATACAAGCATGAAAAACTGACCTTATTAGCGGCAATAATAAAATCCCACATCTGCAACTTAGCAATACACTGCATCAAAAGTGAATTATCAAAAGCAATTCACGATCAATACTATTGATAGTCAGAAAAAATAGAATTAAATACAGAATATTCAAAACAACATGACCAGAGACATTTGAATATCAGGACAGAAAGCATACGCATTTCGGGCAGATACTGGATGTACCGGCCAGATAAGCGCACTCAATAGTCAGTAGAATACGGGCGGGAAGCAGCGGGAAAGAATGAAGCCGCTGGCCATCCAGAACACACGGCAGGACATGGCGTGCATCTGGAATCGGGCAGCGGCTTTCAGCAGGCAGCAGACAGGCCTGAAGCGGGACGGGGAATAAGCGCGGGATTCAGCTGGAGCAGCTGACGCTGATTTCCGTCGCCCAAGCGGGTGGTTCAGCAGCAAAGTCCTGATACTCTGGCTGTTCGTCAAATGGATGTTGCAGGCAATCATGCAAGCGGTTTATCAGGGTGAAATCGCCCTGTTGAGCGGCTTGTATTGCTTGTTCAGCCAGATAATTGCGCAAGATGTATTTGGGGTTGACTGCCAGCATGGCCGCCCTGCGCGTGGCCTGCGGTGTTGACTCTAGCTGCAAACGCGCGGCATAGCGCGCAGCCCAGTCATCAAACAGGCTGCGATCCAGGAACAGATCGCGCAACGGTGCATTGTCCTCACCGGGCACAAAATCCACCAGCCGGCGGAAGAACACGGTGTAATCCGTCCGGTGTGCATGCATGGCCAGCAATAATGCCTCGATCAGGGCATCATCCTCTTCCAGCTCGGTGACAAGGCCCAGCTTGCTGCGCATCAGCCTCATCCAGCACTGCGCATACTGTTCGCGATAAGAGGACAGGGCTGACAGCAGGGTTTCCTCGTCCACCAGCGGCAAGAAGGCCGATGCCAGGCAATGCAGATTCCACAAGCCAACCTGTGGTTGCTGGTTGTAGGCATAACGTCCGGAATGATCGCTGTGATTGCATACATGCGCGGCATTGAAGCCATCCATGAAGCCAAACGGGCCGTAGTCCAGTGTCAGCCCCAGCACCGACATATTGTCGGTATTCATCACGCCATGACAGAAGCCCACTGCCTGCCATTGCGCAATCAAGCTTGCGGTGCGAGCGACAATTTCGCTGAATAATGCTGCGTAGGGCTGCGCTTGTTCTGCACAGTCCGGGAAATGATGACGGATGAGGAAGTCTGCCAGGATACGGATTTCATCATGTTGGCCACGGTGATAAAACACTTCGAAACTACCGAAGCGGATGAAACTCTCTGCCAGTCGGGTCAGCACGGCGGCGGTCTCGACTTGCTCGCGGTAAACCGGATCTGGCGAGCCCACCATGGCCAGTGCGCGGGTAGTCGGGATGCCCAGCCCATGCATGGCTTCGCTGCACAGGTATTCTCGGATGGTGGAGCGTAATACGGCGCGTCCATCGCCCATCCGGGAAAAGGGCGTCAGCCCGGCCCCTTTGAGCTGCCATTCCCAGCGATGCCCATGGATGTCTGCCGTATCACCCAGCAAGAGCGCCCGGCCATCTCCCAGTTGCGGGACGAACACACCGAACTGATGCCCGGCATACACAGCCGCCACAGGCTGCATGCCATCTGCCAGCCGATTGCCGGACAGCAAAGCCACGGCAGCAGGCGTATCCAGTGTTTCGGGCTGTATACCCAGTTGCGCGCACAGGGGGGCGTTGGCCGCAACAAGATACGGCTGGCTGAGTGACTGGGGCTGGACCGAACGGTGGAAGACCGGTGGCAGCTGCAGAAAACGTTGACCGAAGGTCAGGGAAGTGAGTGCTTGCATTGCCCGATTCTAGTCGCGAGCCGGGCGGATAAACACCTGAAACCAATCAGGGTTTTTGCCGACGCAGTACCCGGCGCATGTCGCGGGCGGCGTTGAGTGAGGCGGAGGAGAAGCTAGTGGCGGCAAAGTGGCCTACCTGACGGCTCATCTTGCTTACGGCATTGCCAGAACTTTGCCCAAGCTGCAGCGCCTGTTTCATCACGGTGAATGAGGGGTGGTTACCGGACTGCTCCAGCTGGCTGAGCAGGCGCTTGTGCATGTCATTGAGCGACTTTTCGGTTGCCAGCATCAGGTCTCGCTGGTTGTCCGCATGTGCCTGCATCAGGGACACACTGCCAAGCAGACTGCTGTCGATGCGGTTCTGCAGTTCGCCTTCCGGCAAGGCCGGCCCTTGCAGCCATGCAACGGCCCAGCTGATACAGGCATCCTGCTGGGCATCCAGCAAGCGGCGCTGGCTGAGCTCCATGGTACGCAGATAACGCTCGAAAGCACTGGCAAACCATTCGTAGGCCATGGAAGATCCTTGTCGGTGAGGCGGGGTTCAATGCGCGGTGGCGGGGCTGAGTTCCCAGACGCGAATCAGTTCGTGCAGCAATGCTTCCAGTATGGGGTCGCCAACCCGGTCTGATGGATAAACGAATTGAAGCTCAGCCAGTTTGCGCACACCTGGCACAACCGTCAACCGCCCGGCGGCTTCCCATTCCAGCGCCTCTTCCTCACGCGCCAGTGCCACACCGACGCCACAGGCGACAAGTTCCAGAATGGAAGCCAGATTGTCGCTTTCTGTCACCTTCTTCGGAGAAATATTCAGTTCACGCCACAGTTCTGCAGTGATCTTGGACAAGCTGGAAAACTGCGACAGACCTATCCAGGGCAAGCGCCCCAGGTCTTTGTGATTGTGAATGTCAATACGGTTTTGCCAGTTGTGTGGCATCACGATGCGAAACGGCAAATTGGTCAGCAGGACGGTATTGACATTGACGTAGGGGTTTTTGCCCAGATAGAAGCCGGCATCCAGTTCCTTTTTGCGCACCAGGTTGAGCACCTCGCCCGTGACCCCGTGTTGCAGGCGCAGGTCCAGCAGCGGGTACTTTTCCACCAGGGCGGCCACCCACTGCCCCATTTTCAGCGTCGCCGGGGTCAGGGTCAGCCCCACCAGTGCCTTGCCACCGGTCTGTCCTTTCAGGGTTTTGGCGTGATTCAGTATTTCCCGGGCCGAGGCCAGGATGGATTGCGCCTGCGGCAACAGTTCCTGCCCTGCACGCGTCATGGTCACCCCACCGGCAGTCCGTTCAAACAGCGGCATGCCAACTTCTTCTTCCAGCGCCTTGATCTGTGCGGTCACGGCAGGCTGGGACAAATGCAGCAATTCGGCGGCCTGGGTCAGATGCCCTTGCTGGGCCACGGTGACAAAGGTCCTCAACTGATAGATTTCCATGTACGACCTGTTCTCTCTGCCTGTAGTAAATGAACTACATTTTTCTGTTTGTACGACATGTTCTGCTGCCTCATTTTGGCTTCAATAGCACATCTTCCACAACATTTTCCGGTATTCCCACACAAAAAAACCGCACAAACCACAGGGGAAATGGAGCAAAAATACCATTGCAACTTGTTGTTTTTTAATATTTTTTGCAACGCAACATCGACATGACAAATTTTGCTGATCAAAAAAAGCGATTAGCGGTGCCCAGCTTTCGTCCCTTATGTTTCATCCAGCGGTCAGACGATCGTTACGACAAAGGAGGATGCAATGAACGAGGACGTACTCAAGAAAGTACAGTCCAACCCGAAGTTCAAAGAGCTTGTTCACAAGAAGACAAGCCTGGGTTGGCAGCTCAGCATCGTAATGCTGGCCATTTACTATGGCTTCATTCTGATTCTGGCATTTTCACCATCAACGCTGGGTGCTCCGCTCGCCCCCGGCATGACCATGACTGTTGGCATCCCGGTAGGGATCCTGATCATTCTTTCTGCTTTCGTGCTGACCGGCCTGTACGTGCGCAAAGCCAACGGCGAGTTTGACCAGCTCAACCGCGAGATCGTAGAGGAGGCACAACAATGACAAAACGCACTGGCTCTCTCGCTCTGGCAGCCCTGACCCTGTTTCCTGCCCTGGCTTTCGCCTCCGGCGCCATCGAAGGTGATGTGAAGCAACAGGCCACCAACTGGCACGCCATCATCATGTTCGTGGTGTTTGTGGCCTTCACCATGGGCATTACCTACTGGGCGGCACGCCGTACCCGTTCTGCTTCGGACTTCTATACCGCCGGTGGCGGCATCAGCGGTTTCCAGAATGGACTGGCCATTGCCGGTGACTACATGTCGGCAGCCTCCTTCCTGGGGATTTCCGCCATGGTGTTCGACAAGGGCTATGACGGCCTGATCTACTCCATGGGCTTCCTGGTTGGCTGGCCGGTGATCCTGTTCCTGGTGGCAGAACGTCTGCGTAACCTGGGCAAATACACCTTTGCCGACGTGGCTTCCTACCGCCTGCAACAGACCCCGGTACGCTCCTTTGCAGCCACTTCCACCCTGGTAGTGGTGGCCATGTACCTGATTGCCCAGATGGTAGGTGCCGGCAAGCTGATCCAGCTGCTGTTCGGCATGAACTACTCCTCTGCCGTAATCATGGTGGGCATCCTGATGGTGTGCTACGTGCTGTTTGGCGGCATGCTGGCTACCACCTGGGTACAGATCATCAAGGCCGTACTGCTGCTGTGTGGTGCTTCCTTCATGGCCTTCATGGTGCTGTCCACCGTTGGCTTCAGCCCGGAACTGATGTTCGAGAAGGCAGTTGCCGCTCACGCCAAGCACGCTGCCATCATGGCCCCGGGCAAGGCTGATCCGGTTGACTCCATTTCGCTGGGTATGGCGCTGATGTTCGGTACTGCAGGCTTGCCGCACATCCTGATGCGCTTCTTCACCGTGTCTGATGCCAAGGAAGCCCGCAAGTCGGTGTTCTACGCCACCGGTTTCATCGGTTACTTCTACATCCTGACCTTCATCATCGGTTTTGGCGCAATCATGCTGGTACTGAACCAGCCGGGCATGATGGAAACCATCACCAAGGATGGCAAGCAAATCACCCAACTGGTTGGTGGCAGCAATATGGCCGCCATTCACCTGGCCAATGCGGTTGGCGGTGACATGTTCCTGGGCTTCATCTCTGCTGTTGCCTTCGCCACCATCCTGGCCGTTGTAGCAGGTCTGGCCCTGTCCGGTGCCTCTGCCGTCTCGCACGATCTGTACGCTTCGGTTATCAAGAAGGGCAAGGCGAACGAAGCTGACGAAATCCGCGTATCCAAGATCACCACCGTGGCACTGGGCGTCATCGCCATCGTGCTGGGCCTGGTGTTCGAGAAGCAGAACATTGCCTTCATGGTTGGTCTGGCCTTCTCCATCGCGGCTTCCGCCAACTTCCCGGTACTGTTCCTGTCCATGTTCTGGAAGGGCCTGACCACCCGCGGCGCAGTAATCGGCGGCTTCATCGGCCTGGCAACCGCAGTGGTGCTGATTGTTCTGGGACCGGCAGTATGGGTGGATGTGATGAAACACAAAGCCGCCCTGTTCCCGTACAAGAACCCGGCCATCTTCTCCATCACCCTGGCGTTCGTGACCACCTGGCTGTTCTCGGTGACCGACAACTCCAAGTCTGCTGCTGAAGAAAAGGCCAAGTTTGATGCCCAGTTCGTTCGCTCCATGACCGGCATCGGCGCCTCTGGCGCTTCCAAGCACTAATCGTTACACCTGGGGCCGCATCCTGCGGGATGCGGCTACAGCAAGACAAAACATAAGGAGAAGTTATGTCCACCCTCGAGTCCATTCTGAAAGAAACCCGCAGCTTTCCGCCGTCCGATGACTTCCGCCACAAGGCCACTGTATCCGGCATGGAGGCCTACAATGCGCTGTGCGAACAGGCTGATGACAGCTACCTGGCTTTCTGGGGGGACCTGGCACGCGAGCTGATCACCTGGAAAAAACCCTTCTCACGGGTACTGGATGACAGCAATGCACCTTTCTTCAAATGGTTTGACGATGGTGTGCTGAACGTCTCCTACAACTGCCTGGATCGTCACCTGCCGCTGAACGCCAACAAGATCGCGCTGATCTTCGAAGCGGATGATGGCGAAGTGACCCGGGTTACCTATTCCGAACTGCACCGTCGCGTTTGTCAGTTTGCCAATGGCCTGAAGAGCCTGGGCATTGCCAAGGGCGACCGTGTGGTCATCTACATGCCGATGGTGATTGAAGCCATCGTGGCCATGCAGGCCTGCGCCCGTATCGGTGCCATCCACTCTGTGGTATTCGGTGGTTTCTCCGCCGGCGCGGTACGCGACCGTATCCAGGATGCCGGCGCCAAGCTGGTGATTACCGCCAATGAGGGCCTGCGCGGCGGCAAGACCGTTCCGCTGAAGGCCACCGTGGACGAAGCCCTGGCACTGGAAGGCTGCGAGTCGGTACAGAACGTGGTGGTTTACCAGCGTACCAATGGCGGCGCACAGTGGACCGACGGCCGCGACGTATGGTGGCACAAGCTGGTGGAAGGCCAGGCCGAAGCCTGCGAACCGGAATGGATGCTGGCGGATGACCCGCTGTTCATCCTGTACACCTCCGGCTCTACCGGCAAACCGAAAGGCATCCAGCACAGCAGCGCCGGTTATCTGCTGGGCGCCATCAACAGCTTCCGCTGGGCCTTTGACTACAAACCGAATGATGTGTACTGGTGCACCGCCGACGTGGGCTGGATCACCGGTCACTCCTATATCTGCTACGGCCCGCTGGGCATCGGTGCCACCCAGGTGGTATTCGAGGGCGTGCCGACCTACCCGGATGCCAGCCGCTTCTGGCGCATGATCGAACAACACAAGGTCAGCATTTTCTACACTGCACCGACCGCCATCCGTTCGCTGATCAAGCTGGGCAACGACCTGCCCAAGCAGTTCGACCTGTCCAGCCTGCGCCTGTTGGGTACCGTGGGCGAGCCGATCAACCCGGAAGCCTGGATGTGGTACTACGAAGTGGTGGGCGGTGGCCGCTGCCCTATCGTGGATACCTGGTGGCAAACCGAAACCGGCTCGGCCATGATTGCGCCGATTCCGGGTGCCGTACCCACCAAGCCGGGTTCTTGCACCCTGCCGCTGCCGGGCATCATTGCCGACATCGTGGACGAATCCGGTGCACAGGTGGAACCGGGCCGCGGTGGCTTCCTGGTCATCAAGAAGCCTTTCCCGTCGCTGGTGCGTACCATTTGGAACGACCCGGAACGCTTCAAGAAAACCTACTTCCCGGAAGAGTTCAACGGTCAGTACTACCTGGCTGGCGACTCGGCCAACCGTGACGAAAACGGCTATTTCTGGATCATGGGCCGTATCGACGACGTGCTGAACGTATCCGGTCACCGTCTGGGCACCATGGAAATCGAATCCGCGCTGGTGGCCAACCCGCTGGTGGCCGAAGCCGCTGTGGTGGGCAAGCCGCACGAAGTGAAGGGTGAGGCGGTGGTGGCCTTCGTGGTACTGAAGGGTGCCCGTCCGGAAGGCGACGAAGCCAAGAAGATTGCTGCCGAACTCAAGAACTGGGTAGCCCACGAAATCGGCAAGATCGCCCAGCCGGACGACATCCGCTTTGGCGAAAACCTGCCCAAGACCCGCTCCGGCAAGATCATGCGCCGTCTGTTGCGCTCGATTGCCAAGGGCGAGGAAATCACACAGGACGTTTCGACGCTGGAAAACCCGCAGATTCTGGGCCAGCTGCAAAACCCCATCTGAATCAGTTCAGGAGCACACTGACCTTGAGCCCGGTGATTTCACCGGGCTTTTTTTATTGCCCGTAGTATCGGTCTCTAACTGCAACAGCGGTGACCAGCAAGGTCGGGCAAGAACCTGGCATCTCCACGGCAACAGCTTTCCTGATGGATGCGCTTAGTGCAGATACACCCCTTGCGGCTTTGGCGCTTCCACCGTCACTGGCAGGCCCTGCATTTCGCGCACGGCGGATTCGATGGTATGGCACAGGGCAGCCAGTGGCAGGTCATTACCCTCACGACCAAACGGCTCTTCCAGTTCTTCGCCAATCACTTCCAGCGCGAGGTATGTGTACGCAATGAATACGGCAATGGGAGGCGTCAGCCAGCCTATGCTGCTGACCAGGCCCATCGGCAGCAGCAAGCTGTAGATGGTGACCGTGCGATTAAGCAAGACGCGATAAGTATAAGGAATAGGCGTGGTGTCGATGCGCTCGCAACCGCCCAGGATTTCCGACATGGTGTCCAGCTTGCGGTCCAGCGCCTGCCATTGCCACTCGTTCAGGCAACCCTCGCGCTGCAACTGCTGCACCAGCTCTCCCAGCCGACGCAGGATGATGGCCGGCGCAAAGCAGGCTGCTTGCACCTCGTCCAGCAGGCCGGGGGCAATCAGGCGCTGCAGATGCTGGCAATCATCCTCCCGCCGCAGCTGGGCCTTCAGTGCATAGGCAAAGGCACAGAGCAAATCTGCCGCCTCGGCAGTCAGCGAATGTTTCGGTACGGCAGACAACAGCAAGCGGGTGATGGAGCGATTGACAATCAGCAGGCCACCCCACAATTTGCGGGCTTCCCAGAAGCGGTCGTAACTGACTGAATTGCGAAAACCCAGAAAAATGGCCAGCGACACGCCAAGCAAGGTGAAGGTGGGAATGCTGAGCGCAGAATCCGCATGGGTGCTAAGCCACCAGTGGCGGGCACCGGCTGACATGACGGCAATCAACAACACCAGCAACAGTCGTGGCATGATGCGCGGCAGGACTGAGCCATGCCAGACAAACAGCAAGCGAAACCAGCTCAGGGATGATCGGACAATCATGAAGCAATATCAGCCAATGATGTTAAAGCCGACATGATAAGCCATCGTCACGCATGCTGCAGTGCAAAATACGACTCAGCGATTTCACTTGTCGCCCCGAGGGCAACAACTACAGTAAAGAGATGAAACGCATTCTCCCTGCCCTGTCGATCCCGCTGCTGATGCTGTGCTCGGCCTTGCCCGTGGCACAGGCAGGCACACTCACCATTGCCTGTGAAGATAATCTGCCACCATTTTCCAGCGAGGCCGGCGGACAGCCGCACGGCATCGTGGTTGATGTCGTGCAGCTGATCATCCGCCAACTGGGCTTGAGTGAAACGGTGCACCTTTATCCGTGGAACCGGGTATTGACCATGGGCCTGAATCAGCCCAACACACTGGTATGCGCCATGGCCAGAACACCGGAGCGGGAAGATCGCTTTCAATGGGTAGGCGAGGTCATCCACTCGCCGCCGGTGTTATTGATGCTGACCGAAAATGGCGGACGCATTCCCCGTAACGGCAAACTGGCTGACTATCAGAACTACGCGATTGGCGTACTGCATGGTTCATATCAGGAAAAATACCTGCAAGAACACGGATTCACCCATCTGGAGGCCTTTTCCTCGTATCGCGAGGGCTACCAGATGCTGCGCGCCAAACGCATCACACTGTGGGCGGCCAACCAGCTGACAGCCTATTCCACCGTACAGCAAATGCATGACCAACCCGGCCAGGTGCTGCAGACCGCCTTTGTGTTCAAGCAACTGCCCCAGGGCATGTCCATGGCATTCAGCCTGGGAACACCAGCCTCCACGGTAGAGGCATTCCGCCAGGCACTGGAACAGATAAAACGCGATGGCCGTTACCAGCAGATCCTCAAACAGAACAGTGAATAGCATGACCGGCCACTGAAGCGGGCAAAAGCACTGCGACGGATTTCCCCAATATCAGTCGGGTCTGGCCAGCTTTATATTGAACCCATCACAGCGCAACCGGCAGACCATGACCACGCCCACTCCATTCCCGGCAGACTGGCAACCATTGCTGGTGCATGAACCATTTGCCGTCATGACAGCGGAACAGCTCCAGCTACTGACCCGTTATGGCAAGCGCCAGTATTATCCTCGCGGCAGCAGCTTGCTCAATCCCCAGGCAGGGCTAGCCACGCAGTTGTTCATCGTGCTGGAAGGCCAGGTACTGGCCGAGGATATTTACAGCGGCCAGCCGTTTGCCATGCTCAGCCAGGGAGAAATGTTTCCGCTGGGTGCCCTGCTGGCGCAGCGACCGGTCACCAACCATTACCGTGCGGACAGCGACTGCATGGTGCTGTTGTTACCGCATGCGGCCTTTCTGGAGCTATGCCGTGCCTCGTCGGCATTCCAGCAGTTTTGCACCCAGCGGCTGGCCAATCTGCTGTCCCGCGCCAGACAACAACACCCCGCCGCGCTGGGGGGACAGGGCCTCAGTCTGCATACCCCGCTGTCAGCGGTCATCCAGCGGCCGCCCGTCACTTGCCGGCCCGATACCGCACTGCGCCCCTTGCTGGAATTGATGCAGGACCAAGGGGTTGGCTCGGTGGTGATCACCAGCCCGGAACAAAGACTGCTTGGCCTGTTCACCCTGCGCGACCTGCTGTCCGCCCATCTGGCCGGACGGCCGGACGACACCCCGGTGCAGCAATTGATGCGCCAGCCCAGCTGCATCCTGCCGCCTACCGCGCTGGCCAGCGAAGCCATGCTGGCGCTGGTGCAAAGTGGTGAGCGCCATGTGATGGTATGCGAGGGCAGCACACTGGTCGGCATTGTTTCGGAACATGACCTGTACCGTCTGTCGCGGCTGGACATGAAGGAAATGCTGCAACGGCTCAGCCGATGCGACAGTACTGCCGCCCTGTCCGGCGTGGCCGCCACCTTCCGCCGCCAGGTGGTCGCCCTGTTCCGCCAGGGCATGGATGCCGATGCCAGCACCCGCTTGCTCAGCCTGTTCAACGACCAGTTGCTGACCCGGCTGTGCCAGCTGCATCTGGCAGAAGCCGGGCTGGATGATGTGGAAATCTGCTGGCTGCAGTTTGGCAGCAGTGGTCGTCAGGAAAATACCCTCTCTTCGGATCAAGACAGCGGCATCGTGTTTCACAGCAGCAAGCCGTTGCTACAGCACCAGCTGGCCTTGCAACTGCCCGCCATTGCACAGGGCATCTGTTCCGCACTGAGCGCCTGCGGCATACCGCTGTGCCGCAACGGTGTGATGGCAGGCAATCCCAGCCACTGCCTGTCACTGGATGACTGGAGCGACACCTTTATCAGCCAGTTGATGCAGTCGGACGACAGCGCCGGACACATCGGCCTGTATCTGGACTTGCGCCCGGTGTGGGGCAATACCGCGCTGGGCCTGGAGCTGGCCAGCCGGCTGCGCCAGCGCGCCGCAGACCGTCAGGTATTGCAGGCACTCAGCCGCAACGCCCGCCGCTATCAGGCACCGCTGGGCTGGAGCGGACGCCTGCAAACCGATGAAAATGACAAGCTGGACCTGAAAGCCGCACTGGACTTCTTTGTTGACGCCGCCCGCATCATGGCCTTGATGGCTGGTTGCGCCGCAGGTCGCACCAGCGAGCGCTTTGCCGCTGCCAGCCAGCTGCCCGGCCTGGACAGCAGCGATTGCCAGTCCTTTGCCGACAGCGCCCGTTTCCTGCAGGATTTGCGCCTGCGTCACCAATTGGCCTGCCAGGACAATGCGGCCGGGCTGGACAGCCTGATCGACCCGCGCCAGCTCAGCACCCTGGACGCCCGCATCCTGAAGGAAACCTTGCGCCAGGCGCGCAAACTGCAAGCCTGGCTTGGCCGGCAACTACCCTGAATGCTGGCTGAGGGCCATGGCCTACCCGCAGCAAGGTTGTGAAGCAGGCCCGAAACCCGGATAATTTTGCGGTTTTGCTTTCCGGATACTCTGCGCCATGAATTTCGGGCTCTACCTGCCGCTGCTTGCCCTGATGGCCTGTCTGCAACATTGCCAGACCGGCAGACAGCGTGCCATCAGCCTGGCCTGGCCTGCCGCAGCCGCCATGGGGCTGACCCTGCTGATCAGCCAGTTGCTGGGCAATCTCGGCCTGGCGCTACTGCAGCCCCTGACCGGCCCGACGCCGGGGCTGCCTGCCATCATCATCCTGCAAAGTGCCAGTGCCCTGTCGCTTGCCTGGCTGCTCAACAACAAGGCAGGCAACGCCAGCCGCGCACTGGGCCTGCGTCCGGGCTGGCTGCTGGCCAACAATCTGCTCTTGAGCCTGCCGGGCAGCTGGATGGCCCACGCGCCTGCCAGCATGGGCAGCAGCATGCAAAGCCTGTTGCTATCGGTCTTGCTCAGCCTGTTACTGGCTGTATTTGCCTGTTTGCCAACCCGTCTGGCACGTAGCCGCTTGCCTGCCATGCTGCGTGACCTGCCCGCCCTTTGGCTGTGTGCCCTGCTACTGGCACTGGCCCTGCACAGCCTGGGAGCCCGACTGTCATGAATATCCTGTTCCTTATCGCCTTGCTGCTGCTGGCTGGCTGGCTGCTGCGCAGCGTGATGACCAAGCGCCGGCAACAAGCGCAAGATGCCGATCCGCGCCCGCTGGTCGAACAGATTGATGCCATCCTGCCGCAAACCCAGTGCGGCCAGTGCGGTCACGCCGGATGCCAACCCTATGCCGCCGCGCTGGCCAAGGGTGAGGACAGCATCAACCGCTGCCCGCCCGGTGGCGAGGAAGGCATACGCAAACTGGCTGCACTGCTGCATACCGACTACCTGCCCTTTGCGTCAGACGCCCCGCCCAGCAAACCCAAGGCCGTGGCGCTGATTGACGAAAGCACCTGTATCGGCTGTACGCTCTGCATTCAGGCCTGTCCGGTAGATGCCATCCTGGGTTCGGCCAAGCAGATGCACACTGTACTGGCAGACGAATGCACCGGTTGCGAACTCTGCCTTGTTCCCTGTCCGGTGGATTGCATCAGCATGCGTCCGGCCACCAGCAGCCCGCACGACTGGCGCTGGGGCTACCCGGTGATTGCCATCAAGGCCGTCAAGCACGAGGCAAGGTCATGAGGCGTTTTCTCTCCTTGCCTGGCGGGTTCAAGCTGCCTTTGCCCGACCGCAAGCATGACAACACCGCTGCTACGACCCTGCCGCTGCCAACGCGCCTGCTACTGGGCCTGCAACAGTGCCTGCCTTGTGTGCAGCCTGGCCAGCAAGTCCTGAAATACCAGCGCCTGGCCGATGCAGACAGTGAATACGGTGTTGCCCTGCATGCCCCGACATCCGGCCGCATCATCGCCATCCAGCCCCTGGCTCAAGCCTTGCCCGGCGCACCACTGGCCAACACCCTTGTTCTGGAAGCGGATGGCCGGGATGAAGCCCTGCCGCTGCAAGCAGGCGACCCGTCCCTGCTCACGCCGCTCAGCCTCGCCCTGCAACTGCAAGACATGGGGGTCGCGGGCAATCACGGCCCCCTGCTGCCGCTGGACTGGGCCATGCAGCCACATGCACTGTCCCTGCTGATCATCAATGCGGTAGAAGACGAGCCCTGCCTGACTGCCACCTCCAGCTTGCTGGAACAGCAAGCCGATAAACTGGTGGCCGCCATTGCCATGCTGGAACAAGTCCTGCAGCCCGGACGCATCGTGCTTGCCATCAGCCACACCGGCAGTGCCGAGGCTGTGCAGGCAGCCGCCAGCCAGCACAGCTGGCACATCAGTACCATCAATGCCCCCTATCCGGCGGCGGATGAAACCACGCTGACCCGCCAGCTGGCCAGCCCGGCAGAAACAGCACACTGCCTGTGTCTGCCAGCCGATGCCGTGGTGGCCGCTGGCGACGCCATCCTGCATGGCCAGCCCTGCATCAGCCGCTTTGTTACCCTCGACGGCAAGCTGGAACGGCCAGGCAGCGTGCAGGCGCTGCTGGGTACTCCGCTGAGCCATCTGTTGAACTTTGCCGGTGCCAGTGCCGATTGCGCCATTACCCATGGCGGCGGCTTGCGTGGCTATGCACTGCCAGTCGATCAGGCAGACACGATGGGGTTGCACTGGCATAGCCAATGCCTGCAAGCCCGCACGCCGGATACCACCAGTGGGCAACAGGACTGCATCCGCTGCGGCGATTGCCTGCGCATCTGCCCCAGCAAGCTGCAAGCACAGGAGCTTTACTGGCATTGCCAGCAAAACAATATGGAAGAAGCCAACGCCTGGGGCCTGCAGGACTGCACCCTGTGCGGACTGTGCGATGCCGTCTGTCCCAGTCAGCTTCCCTTGCTGGATACCTTCCGCCACGCCGCCTTGCAGTATCAGGCGGCACAGCAACAGCAGCAGCAGGCCGACCTGGCCAGGCAGCGCCATCGCTTCCGCCAGTTCCGGCTGGAGCGGGACAAGCAGGAAAAAGCCCAGCGACTGGCCGCGCGCGCCGCCGAGCAGGCCGCCAAACGCGAACAGGCTGCCACCGCAGCGCAGCCGGAAAGCAAGGCCTCACCGGCAGCAGCCGACAAACAAGCCGCCATTGCCGCCGCCATGGCCCGCGCCGCCGAGCGCAACAGCCAGCATCTGGAAAAACAGTCCACCGGCGCTGCGGACAACACACAAGCAGATGCCCGCGCCGCTGCTATTGCAGCCAGCCGGCAGGCCGCCATTGATGCAGCCATGGCCCGCGCAGCAGCCCGCAAGGCTGCGCAGGATGCCGCCAAAGCTGCCCGCACCGCTGGCATACAGGATAGCCCTGCAGCAACAAGCCATGACAAACAGGCCCTGATTCAAGCCGCCATGCAGCGTGCCGCCGCGCAAAAAGCAGCACAGGCCACAGCAGCACCGGCCGGCATGGATGCGGACAAGAAGGCCCTGATCGAAGCCGCCATGCAGCGCGCCGCCGCGCAAAAAGC
>NZ_JAYSDA010000031.1:0-46123 GCF_041914625.1 Aquitalea pelogenes
GTGTGAAGAATGCGCATGCCATCGCTCTTGCCGGAAAACAGCGCATTCTAGCAAGGGTGGCACCAAGGCGTGCACCTGTCTGCATCAACTAATGACAAGCCTCAGCCCTTGCTGCATGGTGGCCAGTCACCAGCGATGGCAAGACTGAACTGTTCAAACAGCAGGAACAACACGATGAAGCCACAACACAGCGCGATATGTCTTGGCCTGCTCATCCTGAGCCTCAACGCAGCCGCCGACACTAACCTCCAAAGCCCGGCCGCAACCATGACGACCGAAGTTGCGTTTGCTCCCGATCCGGCGGCATTGCAGCTGGTACTCAAGGGAATTGCGCAAGCCCGGCGCTCCATCCATCTGGCTGCATACGTCTTCACCAGCAAACCGGTGGCCACCGCCTTGCTGGAAGCAAAACGACGCGGCGTGGAAGTTGCGGTGGTGGCCGACATGCAGGAAAACCAGCGCCAGTACAGCGCAACGCGCTATCTGGCCAATCAGCAGCTTCCAGTAAGACTAAACGGGAAATACGCGATTTTGCATGACAAGTTCATGATTATTGATCAGCAGCATGTGCAGACCGGCAGCTTCAACTACACCGCCTCGGCCGCCAGCAAGAATGCTGAAAACGTGCTGATTATCTGGAATGCACCGGCATTGGCTGCGCGCTACGAATCACAATGGCAGCGCCTGTGGCAGGAGGGAGAACCCCTGGCCGCTGCCGACCCCGCTCCGCGCTAAACGGCAGTCAGTGCTGCCAGCAACTGAGTGGAATGACAGACCTGGCAGTATTCACCATGCAGATTGGCCAAGGACATGGCATGCACTTCATCGGCACTGCGCCAGTTGCCAGCCCAATCGTTTCGGCCAAATGTAAAACAGGCATCTTCAGGCAGATACACGCGATAGCCCAGATTACCCGCCATGCGCACGGTGGCTTCCACCGAATTACTGGTTGCCACCCCGACAACAATCAGGGTATTGCAAGCCATCTGCTGCAAACGCGCATGCAGGTCGGTACCGATAAAGGCCGAGTTGGTTTGCTTGGCCAGCACCCACTCCTCTGGCAGCGGAATGACTTCGGGCTTGAAAGCATGACCGGCCTGACCTGGCCGATAGGTGGAGCTATCCTCTTGCGAGTCGTGCCGCACATGGCACAGCGGGCGCCTCTGTTGGCGCCATGCCGACAACAATGCGCCGGCAACAGTTTCTGCCTGCGGGTTGTTACGCGGCCCCCAGCTGGGGTCATCCACCGCACATTGCAGGTCGACCAGCAGCAACAGGCTGTTGTCAGGAATAAGTAATGGCTGCATGCAATACTCCACCGGAATTGATTGCCCAGCTTAACAGCTCCAGCCTTTGGCAAAGCCGCATGCATGACAAATTCACGACCGCAGCCCATGAAAAAACCCACCGGACCGTAAGTCGGGTGGGTTTTTCAGCAGCCGAAGCACCGGGCTTCAGCCATCACACAGGCAAAGCCTGTGAATTACTGCGGCTGTACGTTGGTAGCAGCCGGGCCTTTTTGGCCAGCAGCTTTAACGTAGCTTACTTTCTGACCGTCTTGCAGCGACTTGAAGCCGTCTACCTTGATTTCGGAGAAATGTACGAACAGGTCGTCGCCGCCTGCATCCGGAGTGATAAAGCCAAAGCCTTTGGCGTCATTGAAAAATTTAACGGTGCCGGTTTCCATGATATATCCCTGACATAAAAAAACATTAAAAACAGAGCAAATGCTCAAACAACAAGAACTTCAAGGGATAGATATTTGAACAATTAGGCACTCGTGAAGGAGGGACACCACTGTAACGAAATAGGCACAACGCTTGAAATCCTGCAGGACCGTTATACGCACCTCACAGCCATCGGTCAAACACTATCTGACAAATCAGCAAAATAAATTACGGTACGGTAAATATCCATTCATACCATTTGGCCGTTTCAGAAGGACTGCAGCATGCTGGCTGCCGCTTTTTACCAAAGTCATCCCGGCAATAAAACCCGCCCTGCCATCGCTGTCACATCACCTGGCTCACGCCCGCCCGCGGCGGCAGGCAGAAGACTGACAAGGCCATGCAAAAATTTTTACCGGGGGCTTGACGCTGAAAATGAGCCTCGCTATCATGCCGATCTCTTTTGGAGGGGTTACCCCAGCGGTCAACGGGTCCGGACTGTAAATCCGGCGGCTCAGCCTTCGAAGGTTCGAATCCTTCTCCCTCCACCAGTATTCCCAAAAGGCCCGACATTGCGTTCGGGCCTTTTGCATGCCGTCTGCAGCGGCACCATCCAGCGGGAGACACAGCCATGGCCAACAAGAACGGTAAAGCAGGCAAACCCAACACTGCCCAGGGTGTACGTCTGGCCGAACAAAAACGCTTCCAGCGTACTGAAGAAGCCTGCCGCCGCATCATGGACCAGCTGTTTGCCATGCAGCGCGCCAACCGTTTTACCGAAGGCGAGCTGGCAGAAAAATACGCTGTGATGGCCGGCATCCACTATCGCAAAGTCCGCAATGGCAAGGTGCTGGGTCCGGCCGACTTCAATGCCGCGGTGGAAGTGTGCACCGCTGCCCGGCGCTGCCTGCAGCAACTGGATGCCAGCCTGCAGTTTGACCAGTTGCCGGACAGTGCCGGCCTGCAGCAAATATTGCCGCTGATTGATGGCGTGCTGGCCGATTACCAGCAATTGAAAGCAGGACGTCAACCCTGAGTATCAGGGCAGCTGCCGCTTGAGCAAGGCAGTCAGCTCTCCCCGCGCAGCCAGTGCCTGCAAACCCTTGTCCAGCTGCTGGCGCAGCAATTCCGCCCCCGGCATGCGACGCGAAATCATGAATGAAGCTTCCACCGCCGGCCTGCCCGGCAGCGGGCGCAGCACCAGCGGCGGCAGTTGATCCGGCTGCAACACGCCCAGCCGCAACAAACCCTGCCACACCTCCCGGTACTCAACAAAACCACGGCAATGCCCGGCGCGCAATTTGCGCAGCAGGTCCGGATAATTGGCCGAACCCCGGTCCACCTCCTCCGCACGCAAACCGAAGGCCTGATAATTGAAACCGTTCAGACCACACCATGGCAACCGGTCGCTACCTGCCAGCATGGGCTGCATGGTCAGGCTCACCGGATGCAATTGCAGATAAGGGCGGGTGAACAGGAACTGACTCTCGCGAGCAGGCGCACGGCTCGCCGCCATCACGATCTGCACCTGACTACCCTGCTCGGCCAGCGCCAGGCAACGAGCAAACGGCATCAGCCGGATTTGCAGGCCGGCCTCCGGCCCCAGGATGGCGCGCAGCACATCCGGGGAAAAGCCCTGCACATCCGCAGCTGATGCAAGCTGGTAAGACGACGGCGGCCATTGGTTATCTCCACCACAAGCCACCACTGCCGCCTCTGCTGGCAGCACGAACATCAGGCATGGCCAGACACTGCTGATGCACTGCATTACGGTTGTGAATGCACGTTTCATCCTGGGGCTCACACCTCTTCAAGCGGACAGACTAGCAAGATACCATTAACACAACTGTCATTTCGATACGGAAAAGCATGAGAGACCCTCAGGATCTGTACCAGCTGCTGGATACAGAAGCCATCCACTACCAGCGTTTTGATCACCCTGCCGTCTTTACCTGTGCAGAAGCCAGCACACTGGCACCGATACCCGGCAGCCTGGCTAGCAAGAACCTGTTTCTCAAGGCTGGCAAAACCGGGCGTTACCTGCTGCTGTGCCTGCCGGCCAGTGCAAGGCTGGACCTCAAAGCCCTGGGTGAATTGCTGGCCATCAAGAACCTTGGGTTTGCCTCAGCCGAGCGGCTGCAGGCCACACTGGGACTGACACCGGGCGCCGTCAGCCTTCTGGCTGTCGTCAACGACAGCGCCGGGCTGGTTGACGTCATTATTGATGAGGCCGTAACCCAGCATGACACGGTGCTTTGCCACCCGCTGGTCAATACCAGCACGCTGGCCATCAACACTGGCGATTTGCTGCGTTTTCTCGATAGCAGCCACCACCCGGCCCGTGTGATGCAGCTACCCTGCCTGCCGGCCTAGTCCGCACAGAAGGGACATCAAGAATGAAAAAGGCTGCCTGCACCACCGACAGAAGGTCGGCAGCACAGGCAGCCCGGCTGAGTCGCATACGACTCAGTGCATTGCTTACACACCGGCCTCGTGAGCCTGCACATCGGCATGGTAGCTGGAGCGCACCATGGCACCGACTGCCGCGTGAGCAAAGCCCATTTCATAGGCTTTTTCTTCGAACATCTTGAAGGTGTCGGGGTGGACGTAGCGCAGTACCGGCAGGTGACCGTCGGACGGTTGCAGGTACTGGCCGATGGTCAGCATGTCTACATTGTGGGCACGCAGGTCGCGCATCACTTCGAGGATTTCCTCGTCGGTCTCACCCAGGCCCACCATCAGGCCGGACTTGGTGCGCACTTCCGGATTCTTGGCCTTGTAATCCTTGAGCAACTGCAAGGAATGCGCGTAGTCGGCGCCGGGACGGGCCTGCTTGTACAGACGCGGCACGGTTTCCAGATTGTGGTTCATCACATCCGGCGGGGTGGTGGTGAGAATGTCCACCGCAATATCCAGACGGCCACGGAAGTCCGGCACCAGGGTTTCGATCTGGGTACCTGGCGATGCGGCACGTACCGCGCTGATGCAGTCGGCAAAGTGCTGGGCACCGCCGTCACGCAGGTCATCGCGGTCCACCGAAGTCACCACCACATACTTCAGGCGCATGGCGGCCACGCTCTCGGCCAGGTGCTTGGGCTCGTTTTCGTCCAGCGGGTTCGGGCGGCCATGACCCACGTCGCAGAAGGGGCAGCGACGGGTGCAGATATCACCCATGATCATGAAGGTGGCCGTGCCCTTGCTGAAACACTCGCCGATATTCGGGCAGGTGGCTTCTTCGCACACGGTATGCAGCTTCTGGTCGCGCAGAATCTGCTTGATTTCATGAAAACGCTGACCGGTGGGCAGCTTGGCGCGAATCCACTCCGGCTTTTTCAGCTTTTCATCCAGCGGCACGATCTTGATGGGAATGCGTGCGGTTTTGGCGGCGCCTTTATGCTTGACCCCTGCCTCGTTATCCAACTTCATGCTGTCTCCTTCACCACGGTCAGGTGTTTTTCCAGCTGGGGCAGCAGCAGATCGGCCACTTGCGCCAGGGTTTTATCCACCCCCAAATCCTTCATTTGCGTCACCCTGAGGCCTTCGTAGCCACAGGGGTTGATCCAGCCAAACGGCGTCAGGTCCATGTCCACATTCAGTGACAGGCCGTGATAGACCGCACCGTTCTTGATACGCAAGCCCAGCGAGGCAATCTTGGCCCCGTCCACATACACACCCGGCGCATTGACGTCACCATTGGCGGTAATGCCCTGCCCGGCCAGCATGTCAATCACCGACTGCTCGATGCGGCGCACCAGTTCGCGCACGCCAATATGCATGCGCTTGAAATCAATCAGCAGATACACCACCAGCTGGCCGGGGCCATGATAGGTAACCTGACCGCCACGGTCGGTCTTCACCACCGGGATGTCGGTAAGGCGCAGCAGGTGTTCCGGCTTGCCAGCCAGCCCTTGCGTGTATACCGGATGGTGCTCCACCACCCAGAGCTCATCCGGCGTTTCGGCCGTGCGGGTATCGGTAAAGGCCTGCATGGCCCGCCAGGTGGGTTCATAGTCCACCAGGCCCAAATGCTTGATCAGACGCTGCACGCGCTTGGCTCCACGTTGGTTTAAAGCACCATCTTGACCATGGGATGGCCAGTGAGCGACAGGTAGATATTATCCAGCTGCTGGCGCGAGGTGGCATTCACGGTAATGGTGAGCGCGTAGAAACGTCCACCCGAGCTTTCCCTTAGGGTGACATCATGCTCGGCCAGGTCGGGCGCGTGCACACGCACCACTTCGGTCATGGTGACGACAAATTCGTCGTGACGCTCGCCCATCACCTTCAAGGGGAAGCGACAGGGAAATTCAATGATTTCCTGCTTTTCAGTGCTGTTTTCAGCCATGTTCAACTCGATTCTGCAAAGGCAAAAGGCCCGCATCACCCGATGCAGGCCATTGCCGGGCCCCGACAGGCGAGGCGTCAATCAAAAGCCGGTTTACTTCCAGCCCAGCATCAGCTTGATGCTGTCCCACAGGCGACTGAAGAAACCACCCTCTTCCACAGCCTGCAAGGCAACGACCGGACGCTCCAGCAGCGGCTTGCCATCCAGGCTCACCACCAGCTTGCCTACAGTCTGACCGGCCTTGATCGGGGCGATCAGCGGCTGCATGGTGGACATGTCCGCCTTCAGCTGGGCCGACTGACCCTTGGCCACCGTGGCAAATACATCCTGGGCAAAGCCAACCGGTACCGACTTGGCTGCGCCCTTGTAGACAGGCACTTCGGAAACAGGCTTGGATGCGCTGTAAAGTTTGGGCGTTTCGAAAAACTGCAAGCCGTAATTCAGCAGTTTGGCACTTTCGTTGGCGCGCGCCTCCGGGCTGGCCGTGCCCACCACCACCGAAATCACCCGACGGCCATCACGATGGCTGGAGGTAATCATATTGTAGCCGGCGGTGTCGGTATAACCGGTTTTCATGCCGTCGACGTTGGGGTCGCGGTACAGCAGCAGGTTGCGGTTGGGCTGGGTAATCTTGTTATAGGTGAAGGACTTGATGGAGTACGTGGGGTAGAACTCCGGGAAGTCACGAATCAGCGCGGCGGACAGGATGGCCAGATCATGCACCGTGGTGTAGTGATCGGCATGCGGCAGGCCGGTGGCATTGCGGAACTGGGTATTCTTCATGCCCAGTTTTTGCGCCTGCTGGGTCATCAGCTGGGCGAACACGTCTTCGCTGCCGGCAATGGCTTCGGCCAGGGTGACGCAGGCGTCGTTGCCCGATTGCACGATCATGCCCTTGATCAGGTCATCCACCTTCACCGGCACTTTCGGGTCGAGGAACATGCGCGAGCCGTCGGTTTTCCAGCCACGGTTGGACACGGTCAGCATCTGGTCCAGCGACAGGCGCTTTTCCTTCACCGCCTTGAAGGTGAGGTAGGCGGTCATCAGTTTGGTCAGCGAGGCCGGTTCCACGCGGGCATCCGGGTCCTGTGCGGCCAGCACCTGGCCGCTATTGAAATCGACAAGATAAAACGCCTTGCCGGCAATCTCGGGCACGGGCGGTACAAAGGCAGCGGTCGCGGAGGCAGCAACAGGCATGGCCAGGCTGGCGGCCAGCAAAATTCGGGTGATGGTGGTTTTCATTGAGATCGACAACGGGTGAGGGGTACAAACAATAGCCGGTGATTATACACGTCCAGACTGCAACGTTGACCGTAAATGCCCGGTTTTGGCGCAATTGGCCGTCAATAACGGCCCGCTTGCGGCAATGCAGCATGAAAATGGCGACACGGCTTCCCGGCGGCTTGGAGTTCCTGCTACTCTGACAGTTCAATAAAAAAGCACGACAAGGACATCGGCATCACCATGCAAGACAAGCAAGACTACCTGGAGCGCATCCTCACCTCCCGCGTCTATGACGTCGCAGTGGAAACCCCGCTGGAAACCGCCAACAACCTGAGCCGCCGTACCGGCAACACCATTTTGCTGAAGCGCGAAGACCTGCAACCGGTGTTCTCGTTCAAGCTGCGTGGCGCCTACAACAAGATGGCCAAGCTGACGCCGGATCAGCTGGCCAACGGTGTGATTACAGCCAGTGCCGGCAACCACGCGCAGGGCGTGGCGCTGTCGGCCAAGAAGATTGGCTGTGAAGCCATCATCGTGATGCCGGTAACCACGCCTCAGGTCAAGATTGACGGTGTTACCAGCCGTGGCGGCAAGGTGGTCTTGCATGGCGAATCGTTCAGTGACGCCTATCAGCACGCCATGAAACTGGTGGCCGAAACCGGCAAAACCTACATCCCGCCGTTTGACGACCCGGACGTGATTGCCGGCCAGGGCACCATCGGCATGGAAATCCTGCGCCAGCACCCCGGCCATATCGATGCCGTGTTCGTCGCCATTGGCGGCGGCGGCCTGGCTGCCGGCGTGGCCAGCTTCATCAAGCGCCTGAAACCGGAAATCAAGATCATCGGCGTGCAGCCGGTGGATTCGGACGCCATGAAGCAGTCCATCGAAAAAGGCGAGCGCGTAGAACTGAAAGACGTGGGCCTGTTTGCCGATGGCGTGGCAGTGAAGCTGGTGGGCGAGGAAACCTTCCGCATCTGCCGCGAGCTGCTGGACGAAATCATGCTGGTGGATTCGGACGCCATGTGCGCCGCCATCAAGGACATCTTCGAAGACACCCGTTCCATCGTGGAACCGGCCGGTGCACTGGCCGTGGCGGCCGCCAAGGCCTATATCGAGCGCGAAGGCTGTACCGGCCAGACGCTGGTGGCCATCAATTGCGGCGCCAACATGAACTTCGACCGCCTGCGTCACGTGTCGGAACGTTCCGAACTGGGCGAGCGCCGCGAAGCGATCATCGCCGTCACCATTCCGGAAAAACCGGGCAGCTTCAAGCAGTTCTGTTCGGTCATCGGCAACCGTAACATCACCGAATTCAACTACCGCTTTGCCGACCCCGGCACCGCCCATGTGTTTGTCGGGGTGCAGATCAGCGGCAAGCAGGATTCAGAACGCATCATTGCCGAACTGAAAGCCAATGGCCTGGAAGGGCTGGACCTGACCGACAACGAGCTGGCCAAGCTGCACATCCGCCATCTGGTAGGCGGCCATGCCCCGCAGCTGAAGGACGAGCGCGTGCTGCGCTTTGAATTCCCGGAACGTCCGGGCGCACTGATGCGCTTCCTGGAAGGCATGCAGACCAACTGGAACATCAGCCTGTTCCACTACCGCAACCACGGTGCCGATTATGGCCGCGTACTGGTAGGCATTCAGGTGCCATCCAGCGATAATGCCGAGTTCCAGCGCTTCCTGGATGGTCTGGCCTACCCCTATGTGGAAGAAACCGACAACCCGGCCTACAAGCTGTTCCTGGGCAAGACCATCCGCTAACCCTGCCTGCCGGCGCACAATGCCGGCAGCAGACTCTTGCTACAGGCATTGCACATGATTCAAGCCGTATTGTTCGATCTGGACGGCACCCTGGCCGACACCGCACGCGACCTGGGCGCCGCCCTCAACCGTCTGCTGGCCGAAGAAGGCCTGCCGCCGCAGCCCTACTCCGCCATCCGCCCGATTGCCAGCCATGGCGCACGCGGACTGGTGAGCCTGGGCTTTGGCATTGATCGCGAACATCCGCGTTTCGAAGAATACCGCCTGCGTTTTCTCGACCACTACGAGCACAGCTTTGCCGACGAAACCGTATTGTTCGACGGCATCAACAGCATGCTGGACGGCATTACGGCCAAGGGGCTGACCTGGGGCATCATCACCAACAAGCCGATGCGCTTTACCGACCGGCTGGTGCCTGCCCTGCCCTTTAGCAGCCGCCCGGCGGTCACCGTCAGCGGCGATACCGTAGGCGTGCCCAAGCCGGACCCGGCACCCATGCTGCATGCGGCCAGCCAGATCGGCATTGCCCCGGAGCACTGCCTGTATGTGGGCGATGCCGAGCGCGACATCCAGGCCGGTCGTGTGGTGGGCATGAAAACCGTACTGGCCAGCTGGGGCTATATCTCGGCGCAGGACCAGCCGGAGCAATGGGGTGCCGACATCAGCATCAACCATCCGCTGGAATTGCTGCAGCACCTGTAAGCCAGAAGCAAGCACCACAACCCGCATGTCGCCACCGGCCAATGCGGGTTTTCTTTTGCATCATTAAGCACCAATAAGAAACAATATCTTGAACAGACTGATATTTATCACACAATGGGTAATCAATACACTGCATCCATCCGCTGACTGACAGCGCAAACCCGACAAGGATGCAAACCATGAAACACCTCGCCCTCACCCTGCTGACCCTGAGCTTCAGCACCGCCGCCCTGGCCGCCCACCACAGCAGCTACTCCAGCAGCGCCGATGTCAGCGCCTGGCAAGCCGAACAAGCCGCCATCCGCGCCGCCGACGCACAATTACCGGCAGCGCGCCAGGCCGAAATCGCCCGTGACAATGCCGCCTGGCAAGCCGCGCTGCTGCAGAAAAACCAGCACAACGCCGGAATCAATCACTAAACGACAAATACTGACAGACAAGGCCGCCCGTCATGACCCGCTACCAACTGCATATCGCCGCGCACCACACCAGCCTGAACCAGGCGGCACAGCCGGCCCACCGCATGCCGACAGGCTGGCAGTCGGCACTGCCCGTTGACAGTCACACCCTGCTGCCCACGGCTGTCGGGCTGGAGATGGCCATCATGCAGGTGGAAGACGCCATCAGTGCCAGCTGGCCCCAACGCCTAGCACTGGACACGGTGTACAGCAGCGATGCGGAACTGCGGCAACTGGCCACGCTGTGCGGCTTGCCAGACACGGCGGGCTGCCGGCTTGAACGCCAGATGGTGGAAAGCCTGTTCTCGCGTCTGGCCAATGCGGTGGAGGGCGGCCTGGCCAGCGGGCTGCCAAGCACACAGGCAGCCATGGGCAGCTTGCTGATCTTGCGCGAGCTGCTGCACCATCTGGACATTGCCAGCATCACCCTGCTGGAGCCCGATGCCTGACAAGGGCTGCAGGCAAAGAAAAACCGCCGTCAGATCACTCTGGCGGCGGCTTCTTGTCCACCCGGCTGCGTCAGCAGCGTGATGGCCGGATCAGAAAGGGTAAACCACTTCTGCCGGCTTGAACTCGCAAGGCTTGTCGGACGGAGCAGCGTCGTGCATCTCGGCCTTGCTGTCGGAAATCTTCTTCCAGGAACCACCCAGGCTGCAGGCAAAATCCTGGCCCAGTTCCAGTTCACCAAACGTCGATGGCAGTACCGGCTCTTCACAGTGCGGGCACAGATTACCGGCCGGCCCAGTCAGTTGGGCCCGGCTGGATACCTCGTCACACCAGCAACATTTGATTTGATCTTCAGTCATCTTTACTTCCCGTTACCTTGGCTTGTCATGTCGGAATGACGCGAATGGAGCGGGATTATACCCGTCTTGAGGCAAACCGACGAATGCCATGTACGGCATCAGGCACCTGACTCTTTGACCGGGATACCAGCAAAAGCCTCCGCAAGCACCTTAATCCTTCGTGACCATCCCATCGTCCAGCCCATCTGCCGATGACCGATGGCTATCCAGCGTAGCGGTGTTCACCATGAGTGACAAGGCATTGGCCACATAAGTGGCAAAACCATGGCGCGCATAACTTTGCTGCAAGGCCTGCAAACGGTCGGGCTGCTGCGCATAGTCAGCAGGCAGGACAAAGCCGATTCGCAGCTCCGGCATGGCCAGCTGATCGACAATCTGGCGAAACACCCATCCGTGGTCCTGACTCACCCGTTCCAGCAAGGCCACGGAAACGGGCAATAACAGGATTTTGTCCTGATGCTGGCCGTGCAGGTAATTGAGCAGATGCAGGCAACGGATGAAGCGGTCCAGCACGACCGGCGTTTCGCTCACCCCGGTCAGGCGGGACAGCACCTCGCCGCCAATCGGCTCGCCACCGGGGGCCACGGCATGCAGGCTGGCCAGCACACCAAGCGGTTCACCGGCAGCATCGCTGACCGGTGCAAAGCGGCTGGCGAGCCTTACCTTGAGGAACTCCCCCACCACTTCTCCATCAGCGGTATTCCATAACGGAAATTCCATGAAGTAAGCGGGATGGATGGTGTGCAAAAAACGTGTGAGCAATGGATTCATGAGCGGCCTGACCGGCGGCAGGCATTAATGCGTATTGGTGTATGACAGCATCTGGCGCAGACACGGCCTCTCTGCACTCTAGCCGCTACCGCCGCAGAAGAAAAATCATCAATCTTCAATTCGACATGCATTTATCTGATATCGACTGCACAAATCTGTCGCAAGCGCGTTCCGGAACACAAATCGACATGCCAGTATTGATATGACGCAAACTCTGCAAAAGTCATGCTGGACGCAATTTTCCCTGGCCGGGATACTGCCTGCGTTAATCCTCCTCCATCCTATGGAACTTGTGCCCACCCCTTGCCGGGTGGGCAATTTTTATTCCACGGATGCTTTTGCCCTCCTCCACGGTTGCACAGGCTGTAAGGCTCCGGTACAAATCGGTCAGATTTGCTGCTGCATCTGGCAGGGCTGGCCTATTCAGGCCGCCGGCAGAATACCGCCGCTTGCCATGCTCACTCTTTTTTCTGCTTCCGCTGCGGCGGGCCATTACCGCCATTTCATCCAGACAAAACATGTGCAGCCAGCCCGGCCCTCTTGTTTCCGGGCATGGACAGCCACCACCGGCAAGGCAATACGATGATCAGTGAAGAAATCACCCTGCGCAAACTGCAGACCCTGGCCGCCTTTGTCGCCACCGGCAGCCTGCCGCGCACGGCTGAACGCATGCAGATGAGTACGGTGAGCGTGCACCGTGCCCTGCATTCGCTGGAAGACGCCATGCGCTGTGCGCTGTTCCGCCACGAGGGTCGCAGGCTGATTGCCCTGCCCGCCGCGCTGGCACTGGCCGAAGCAGCCGAGGACGCCGAACGGACACTGGAAATCGGCATCCGCAAGGCGCGGGAAAAAGCCGGTTTTGGCGCAGCGCAGCTGAGAATCGGCGCCATGTATTCGCTGACGGTGGAGCTGATTCCTCGGCTGGTGATGGGGGTGAAGCTGCGCCGCCCGGAACTGGCCATCGAATTGCAACTGGGTTCCAACGCCCAGCTGCTGGACAAACTGCATACCCAGACCGTGGACGCCCTGCTGATGTCGCTGCCGGACGAGGGCAGCCTGCCGGGCCTGCTGGCCGTACCGTTGTTTGAAGACCAGCTGTATCTGGCCTCCTCGCTGACCAGCCCTGCGCCGGCCAGCCCCACAGCCGACCTGGCTGATTACCGTCATGAAAAATTCGTCGCCCTCAGCGACGGCTTTGCCACCAGCCGCGACTTCCAGCGCCTGTTCAGCAGCGCCGGTTACCAGCCGGATGTGGTGATGCGGGTGGATGACATTTTCTCGTTGATGAACCTGGTGGCGGCCGGGGTGGGCCTCAGCCTGTTGCCCGGCCGGGTCAGCTCGCTGTTTGCCGGACGCATCCGCTTCACCCCGCTGGCCCAAGAGTGGCACAGCACGCAGCGTATCGGCCTGCTGCTGCAGGAATGTCGCGAGCGCGACCCCAATCTGCTGGCCTTGCTGGCCGAAGCCCGCATGCTGGGCCAGCAGATGTCTGCTCATGGCCTTGCCGGCCAACCATTAGCTTCAGGCTAATAATCACGCAGTCAGCTTGATTGATGGCCAGCGTGCCAGCGCCTACCTTGCAGACATTCTCATCTGCGATATGGAGCAAGCATGCTGGCAGACTCAACTCCCTCCCCGGTCTGGAATCGTCGCCGTGATGAAAAGCGCCGTCGTATTGAGCTGGCCGGCCATCTGGCCGATGGCCGCATTCTGCCCACCAGTCAGCTGACCGCCGCGCTGGAAATCCTGATCGCCCCCGGCGACCGGGTGGTGCTGGAAGGCAATAACCAGAAACAGGCCGACTTCCTGTCGCGCAGTCTGGCCCGGGCCAATCCGGCCCGCCTGCATGATCTGCACATGATCATCCCCAGCGTGGGTCGTCCCGAGCATCTGGACATTTTCGAAAGCGGCATTGCACGCAAACTGGATTTCTCCTTCTCCGGCCCGCAAAGCCTGCGTATCGGCCAGCTCTTGCAGGATGGCTGTCTGGAGATCGGAGCCATCCACACCTATGTCGAGCTGTATGCCCGGCTGTTTGTCGACCTCACCCCCAATGTCGCGCTAGTGGCCGCCTATCAGGCAGACCGCCACGGCAATCTCTACACCGGCCCCAGTACCGAGGACACCCCGGCGCTGGTGGAGGCTACCGCTTTTCGTGACGGTATTGTCATCGCCCAGGTGAATGAGATTGTCGACGACCCGTCCGGACTCACCCGCGTGGACATACCGGCCGACTGGGTGGATTTCGTGGTACTGGCTGACCGTCCCTTCTTTATCGAACCGCTGTTCACCCGCGACCCGCGCCTGATCAAGCCGGTACATGTGCTGATGGCGATGATGGCGATTCGCGGCATTTATGAGCGGCATCAGGTGCAGTCGCTCAACCACGGCCTGGGCTTCAATACCGCCGCCATCGAATTGCTGCTGCCCACCTATGGCGAACAACTGGGGCTGAAAGGCAAAATCTGCCGCCACTGGACGCTGAACCCGCACCCGACGCTGATTCCGGCCATTGAAAGCGGCTGGGTGGAAAGCGTGCACTGTTTTGGCGGCGAACTGGGTATGGAAGCCTATGTGGCGGCCCGCCCCGATGTCTTCTTCACCGGGCGGGACGGCTCGCTGCGCTCCAACCGCGCCTTCTGCCAGATGGCCGGGCAATATGCGGTGGACATGTTCATCGGCTCCACCCTGCAAATGGATGGCGACGGCCACTCCTCCACCGTTACCCATGGCCGGCTGTCCGGCTTTGGCGGCGCCCCCAATATGGGGCACGACCCGCATGGCCGGCGGCATGCCAGCCCGGCCTGGCTGGACCTGATTCAGACCAACAGCCTGCTGGCACGCGGCCGCAAGCTGGTAGTGCAGATGGTGGAAACCTTCCAGGGCAATGGCCAGCCCACCATCGTGGAAAGCCTGGACGCGGTGGACGTGGCACGCAGCAGCGGCATGCCGCTGGCTCCGGTGATGATTTACGGTGACGACGTCAGCCACGTGCTGACCGAAGAAGGCATTGCCTACCTGTACAAGGCCGAGTCACTGCAACAGCGCCGGCAGATGATTGCCGCCGTGGCCGGCATCACCCCCATCGGCCTGCGCCACGACCCGGCCATCACCGCCAGCCTGCGCCACGACCCGGCCATCACCGCCAGCCTGCGCAAGGCCGGGCTGGTGGCCCTGCCGGAAGACCTGGGCATCCGGCGCAGCGATGCCAGCCGCTCGCTGCTGGCAGCCAAGAGCATGGCCGAACTGGTGAGCTGGTCGGACGGGCTGTACCAGCCGCCGGCCCGCTTCAGGAGCTGGTAATGCTGCCCGCTCTCGCTCCCGACCAGGCCGGACAACTGGCCAGCCAGCTGGCGCTACTCGCCTGCCAGTGCCTGCTGGACGAAGCACATCTGGCCCCCAAACCCGGACTGGTGGATAGCCGTGGCAGCGGCGCACACCAGGACCTGACACTGGAACTGATGTGTCGCTCGGCCCGCGCCTTGCAAGCGGCCTTCTTTGCCATGGCCAGCGCGGCCTGGCAGCAGCAGCCATCGACAACCCTGCGCGAACAGCTGGGTAGCCTGGGCCGGGGCGGAGAAGACGCCATGCTGCAGGCCAGTGGCGGCGTCAACACCCATCGCGGTGCCATCTGGGCCATCGGCCTGCTGGTGGCCGCCGCCGCCATGGATATCAGCCAGCCACAAGCCGCTGCTGTCTGCCAGCGTGCAGCCGCACTGGCAAAACTGCCCGACCGCCTGCTACCGGCACAGCCACGCAAGGGGGAACTGGCCTGCCGCCGCTATGGCGTGGGTGGTGCCCGCGGTGAAGCACAGCAGGGCTTTCCGCATATCACCCGGCTGGCGCTGCCCACCCTGCAAGCCAGCCGTGCACGCGGTGATGGCGAGAACCATGCCCGGCTCAATGCCTTGCTGGCCATCATGAGCCGGCTGGACGACACCTGCCTGCTGTCACGCGGCGGCATGCCGGGCTTGACCCTGGTGCAAAGCGGCGCACAGGCGGTGCTGGATGCAGGCGGGGTAGCCACGCTGCCGGGCCGCCGCCATTTCAATCAACTGGAAAAGGACATGCTGGCGCAGCGCCTGTCACCGGGCGGTGCTGCCGACCTGCTGGCCGCCACCCTGCTGCTGGACCGGCTGCCGGACATGCCAGCCATCTGACAAGCAGGAATCGAAGGAGGAATCATGGAAAAACTGCATCTGGAATACCCGGCCGGAGCCCCGGCGAAACAACGCGTGCTGGTGGGCGTGGTGGCATCTGGCGATCTGGAAGTGCTGATCACGCCGGCAGAGGCCGGCAGTTGCCACATCGTGATACACAGCTCTGCCGATGGCAGCGCCACCCGCTGGCGCGCCCAGCTTGACCGCCTGTTTGCCGACGGCCAGGCTGCCGCCATGCAGATGGAAATCAATGATTTTGCTGCCACGCCGGGCGTGATCAGCCTGCGCCTGGCCCAGGCACTGGAGGAACTGTCCGCATGAGCCATCAACAAGACATCGCCCGTCTGCTGCAAGGCCACAGCTTTATCGAGCTGAGCGCCCGCGAACGCGCCCACAGCCTGCTGGACCCAGGCAGCAGCCGCGAGCTGGCCGGCCCCTTCGACCGGCAGTACTCACCCTGGCTCGCTGCGCAGGGCATCGTGGCGCAGGCCGATGACGGCGTGGCCATCTGCAAGGGCTTGCTGGATGGCCAGCCCGCTGTGATTGCCGCCATCGAAGGCGGGTTTCAGGGCGGTAGCCTGGGCGAAGTGGGCGGCGCAAAGCTGGCCTGCGCGCTGGAACTGGCGGCAGCCGATAACCGCCAGGGCATCCCCACCCGTGCTGTCATCCTGTTTGAAACCGGCGGCGTGCGTCTGCAGGAAGCCAACCTGGGCCTGGCCGCCATTGCCGAAATCCATGCCGCCATTGCCGACCTCAGCCGCTATCAGCCGGTAGTCGGCATCATTGCCGGCACCGTGGGCTGCTTTGGCGGCATGTCTATTGCCGCTGGCATGTGCAGTTACCTGATTGTCACCCGCGAAGCCAGGCTGGGGCTGAACGGCCCGCAGGTGATCGAACAGGAAGCCGGTGTGGCCGAGTACGACTCGCGCAACCGGCCCTTCATCTGGAGCCTGAGCGGCGGCGAACAGCGCCATGTCTGTGGACTGGCCGACGCCCTGCTGGAAGACGACAGCACGCTGATTCGCCAGCAACTGCTGCACTTTCTTGCCAGCGGCCTGCCCGCCACGCCGCGCCATCGGCGCAGCCAGCATTACCTGCAGCGGCTGCTGGCCATGGACAGCAGCGTCCAGGCCGATGCCGCCTCGGCCCGTCTACTTTTCCAATCAGGAGCAAAACCATGAGCCAGTCCACCATCAGCCAGCGCGGCCGCGACTGGTTCCATGCCCTGTGCGGGCAGCTCCCCCTGCTACAAGGCTTGCCGCCATCCCTGCTGGTGGCGGATGGCGAACTTGCCGGGCAGCCCGCACGCTATGTGGCCGTGGTGGCCGACCCGCACAACCCGTTTGAACGCGCCCGCCACGGCGAGGTAGGCCTGCTGGAAGGCTGGGCGCTGGCCGCCACCATCGACGCCGTGGTGGATGCCGACCAGCAGCAAGAGCACAAGCGCGCCATCGTCGCCATTATCGATGTCCCCAGCCAGGCTTATGGCCGACGCGAGGAAGCCTACGGCATCCACCAGGCGCTGGCGGCAGCGGCGGCAGCCTATGCCCGCGCCCGGCTGGCCGGTCATCCGGTCATCGGTCTGATTGTCGGCAAGGCCATGTCCGGCGCGTTTCTGGCCCACGGCTATCAAGCCAACCGCCTGCTGGCGCTGGACGATGCCGGTGTGATGGTGCACGCCATGGGCAAGCAGGCCGCCGCCCGCATCACCCTGCGCACGGTGGAAGAACTGGAAAAGCTGGCCGCCAGCATCGCTCCCATGGCCTATGACATCGCCAGCTACGCCAGCCTGGGCCTGTTGTGGCGCTTGCTGAAAGCCGGGCAGCCAGACCAGCCCACCCCGGCCGATGTGCAGCTGGTGCGTACCGCGCTGACCGAGGCCTTGCACGACATCCAGGCCGACCCGCAACGCGACCTGCGTCAGCGCCTGCAAGGCGAACACCGCCAGGCCACACGGCAGGTACGCGCGCTATTGCAACAACAATGGACACAGAACGGAGGGTAAACGGTAACAATCACGGTGCATGGGCATGACTGCAGTAACAGGTGAAAACAACAGGACAATACAAAGGAGAGACACACCATGATCATCTACGGAACTGCCTTGCTGGCAGCCTGCCACTTGCTGGGCCTGTTTCTGGGCGACCTGCTGGGCAGCCTGATCGGCGTCAAGTCGAATGTCGGCGGCGTGGGCATTGCCATGGTGTTGCTGATTTTCGCCCGGCTCTACCTGCACAAGCGCGGCTGGCTGCCAGCGGAAACCGAACAGGGCGTCGCCTTCTGGGGTGCCATGTACATCCCGGTGGTGGTGGCGATGGCAGCCACCCAGAACGTGGTCGCCGCCTTGCGTGGCGGCCCGGTTGCCGTACTGGGCGCACTGGGTGCGGTGCTGGTATGCGGCGCTGTCATCGCCCTGCTCAATCGCGGCAGCAGCCAGCACGCATGGCAACCGGAAGCAGAAACCCCGCAAGACCCACTGGCCTGACACAGGAGCAACATCATGCAAATGCTGGAAAAAGTATTGGCACATAACGGGCTGGTCACGGCCTTCCTGCTGGTGGGCATCATCACCTGGCTGTCCGCCCGGCTGTCACGCCGCTTGACGCTGGGCCGGGTGCACGGCTCGGCCATTGCCATCCTGATCGGCCTGGGGCTGGCCTATTACGGTGGCGTACTCACCGGCAAGCAAAGCGGGCTGGCGGACATTTCGCTGTTTTCCGGCATTGGGCTGATGGGCGGTGCCATGCTACGCGACTTCGCCATCGTGGCCACCGCTTTTGAAGTACAGGTGACTGAAGCGCGCAAGGCGGGGTTGATCGGTGCCTGCTCGCTACTGCTGGGGACGGTGCTGCCATTTGTCGTCGGGGCCAGCATTGCCCATGCCTTTGGCTATCGTGACGTGGTCAGCATGACCACCATCGGTGCCGGTGCCATTACCTATATTGTCGGCCCAGTGACCGGGGCGGCGCTGGGTGCCAGCTCGGACGTGATGGCGCTCAGCATTGCCACCGGTCTGCTCAAGGCCATCATGGTGATGGTGGGCACCCCGTTTGCCGCAGGTTTCCTCGGCCTGAACAATCCGCGCTCGGCCATGGTGTTCGGCGGGCTGGCCGGTACGGTCAGCGGTGTTTCGGCAGGCCTTGCAGCAACCGACCGCAGGCTGGTGCCCTATGGCGCGCTGGTGGCCACCTTCCATACCGGCCTTGGCTGCCTGCTGGGGCCATCGGCACTCTTTCTCGCCACCAAGGCCATCATGGCCTGACAGCAACCTCCTCTTTACTTCAGCCGAAGTAAAGATTTGTCGCGGCAGCGCTGGTCGCTGCCGTCTTTTTTCAGGAGCGAGCAATGACAGGTGATTGTTTGCCACACGATTTGCTGTGGCTGGACAGTGCTGCGGCGCTGGTGGCAGAGAGCGAGCTGCCGGACTGGTTGCTACAGCACTGGCACCCCGGCCTGCCGGTGGTGGTGCGCCGCGCCAGTGCCAGGCCCGGCCTGATTGCAATTGGAATACGCGGCCCGCTGCGCGCCCAGCGTTGCGCACTGTGGGCCGACAGCCAGCATGTTTGCCGTCAGCTAAGCCCGGAGCAAGTGGCGGCACAGCAATATTGGCGGCAACATCCGCGTCTTGCTGCCCTGCCCGCCCTGCAGGCCCTGCAGCAGTCACACGCTGCCCTGCAAGCCAGCGGCCTGGACTGGGGCATTACCGGCAGTGCCGGTTTCGAACTGGCCACTGGCCAACCCGTCCTCAGTAACAGCAGCGATCTGGACCTGCTGCTGCGCTGCCCGCAGCCACCGGCTGACTCTCAATTGCAGACACTGGCTGCTGCGCTGGCGGACTTGCCTTGTCGGGTGGATATCCAGCTGCAAACCCCAGCGGGAGGGATGGCGCTGGATGAATACCTGCGTGGTGGCCGGGTATTGCTCAAAACCGGTAGCGGGCCACTGCTGCTGGATCAGCCACAAACAGCATGGACTGCCAGCAGGCAAAGTCAGGTGGAGCAATACACATGAGCGTGTTATTCGTGTTTCCCGGCCAGGGCAGCCAAAGCCCCGGCATGCTGCACCAGCTACCGCAACATGCCGCTTGCCAGGCGGTAATGGCCGAGGCCGAAGCCGTACTGGGCCGCTCGCCTCTGCTGCTGGATTCCGCCACAGCGCTGCAATCCACGGTGGCGGTGCAGCTATGCCTGCTGATTGCCGGGGTGGCGTCCGCCCGCCTGCTGCAAGCGGAAGGCATCCAGCCGCAAATGGTAGCTGGCTTGTCCATTGGTGCCTTCCCGGCTGCCGTCATCGCCGGGGTGCTGGATTTCCACCACGCGGTGCAACTGGTTCAACTGCGCGGCCAGCTGATGGAGCAGGCCTATCCGCACGGCTATGGCATGTGCGCGATTACCGGGCTGGCGCTGCCGCAGCTGCAAACGCTGCTGAACCAAGCACAGGCTGAGGGACGACAGGTGTATCTGGCCAATATCAATGCCGAGCAGCAACTGGTGGTGGCGGGCGCAGATGCCGCGCTGCAAGCCATTGCGCAGGCCGCTTTGCAGGCGGGTGCCGCCCGCTATCGGCGGCTGGCCATCAGCGTGCCCTCGCATTGCCGCCTGCTGGAGCAAGCCGCGCAAACCCTTGCGCAGGCAATGCGTGACACGCCGCTACACGCTCCGGCTTGCCAATACCTGAGCGCCAATGCCGCACGGGTATTGCGCCAGCCGGAGCAGATCCGCGACGACCTGGCCAATAATATGGCCCGCCTGGTACATTGGCATGACACGGCCAGGCTGGCCTGGGAGCGCGGCGCACGCCTGGCGGTGGAAATGCTGCCCGGCACCACGCTCAGCCGCCTGCTCAAACCGGTATTTGCCCAGGGCGTGGTGATGACCGTGGCACAGGACAGGCTGGACAGCCTGCAATACACCGCCCGGCGTATGGAGCAGGACAACCAGTACTGATTTGTGTAGTTACAGCCCGGCCAGCACCTCATCCAGCGCGCCCAACAGCATGTCGGCATGGTTGCGGCCAAACGGCAGCTGCGGCCGCACTTTCAGGATATTGCCAGCCGGGCCGGTGGCGCTGATCAGGATGCGCCGCTCACGCAGCGCATTGACGATGCGCGTGGTCTGCGCACTTGCCGGGGTCTTGCTGTCCCGGTCGCTCACCATTTCCACGCCGATAAAGAAGCCGGTACCGCGCACATCGCCAATCAGCGCATGCTTGCCTGCCAGTGCCTCGAAACCGGCCTTGAGATAGGCACCGGTGTCGCGGGCATTCTGTTGCAAGCCTTCGCGCTCAATCACATCCAGCACTGCCATGCCAGCGGCTACCGATACCGGATTGCCACCAAAGGTGTTGAAGTAACGTACCTGAGCGCCAAAGCAGTCGATGATGTCGGCGCGCGCCATCAGCCCGGCTAGCGGGTGGCCATTACCCATCGGCTTGCCCATGGTGATGATGTCCGGCACCACGCCATGGCGCTGAAAACCCCAGAAATGGCTGCCGCTGCGGGCGAAACCGGCCTGCACCTCGTCGGCGATGAACAGGCCGCCAGCAGCGTGGATGGCATCCACCGCGCCTTGCAAAAATCCGGCTGGCTCGGCAAACACGCCATCACTGGTAAACAGCGTGTCCACCAGCAGTGCCGCCGGGCGGATGCCATGGCGTTGCAGGTCGGCAATGGCGGCCTGCACATCACGGGTAAAGCGTGCTGCCACATCCTGCGCATTACCGCGATAGGCATCCGGCGGCGGCACGGTACGTACATTCGGTCCCAGCGGCACGCCATCACCAAACGCTGGCGAACAGGCGGCAATACTGCTGGTGACGCCGTGATAGGCATGCGCGGTAACAATCACCCCCTGCCCGCCGGTGAAGCTGCCCGCCAGCCGCAGGGCCAAATCGTTGGCCTCGCTGCCGGTGCAGGTAAACATGGCCTGATAGCCGGGCATGGCCAGTGTGGACAGCAGGCGCTCGGCGTAATCGACAATGCCGTCGTTCAGGTAACGGGTATGGGTATTGAGCACGGCGGCCTGGCGGGCAATGGCGTCCACCACATGCGGGTGGCAATGGCCCACCGAGGCCACATTGTTATACACGTCCAGATAGGGCTGGCCGTCCGGGTCGTACAACCACACACCTTCGGCGCGCACCACATGCAGCGGCTGCTGGTAGAACAGGCGGTAAGCCTGGCCCAGCGCCTGCTGGCGACGACGGATCAGCGTCTGCTCGCGCGCTGGCAGCCCGCCTGCTGTGGCCGGGTCGAAGGCGTTTACCATGCGTTGATCGGGCGGGTTCATGCTTGTCCTTTCGTGCGGCACAGCCGGTAGAGGTAATCGCTGGCAAAGTCGCGTCCCAGCAGCCACAGCCTTTGCATGCCGTCCCAGCTGAGCGCGTGGTTGCGCAGGATGTAAGTGCGGTTTTCCGGATAGCGGGCTGCACGCCAGCCGGTGATGGTAACGGTCATGCACAGGCGGGTGAGGATGAGCTCGTACAGCAGGTCGATTTCAGCATCCAGCAGGGGGCAGACGGCATGGTAGCCCGCCACCAGCTCGCCCGCGCTATCCAGCGGGTTGTCGTGCTCCGATAGCTGGTAGGAACAGGCGACCGCCAGTTCGTTGATCAGTGGTGCTTGCACCATGTCGCCAAAATCGATCAGCCCGACCGTGGTGATGTGATCCTGCGGGTCCACCAGCACATTGTAGGGATTCAGGTCGTTATGAATCACCTGATGGCGCAAGCCGTCCAGCCGTGGCTGCACCTGCTGCATGAAGTGGGCCAGCCAGTCGCTCAGCACTGCCTTTTGCGGGCTGTCCGGGGTTTCGGCCAGCAGGGCTTGCAGCCGCTCGGCATGCTGGATGTCCCACAGCAGCGGATGGTGCGCCGCCGGATGCACATAGTCGCGCAAGGCATTATCCAGCCGCCCCAGCGTCTGCCCCAGGTGGGCGCGCTGGGCGGGCGAACGGCTGACCTGATGCAAAGGCTGGCCGGACAGATAGCTCAGCAGGCGCAACACCCGCTGGCTGCCATCAGCCATGCTCACCGCAGCATAAGGCTGGCCATCCAGCCTGGGTATCAACTGCGGAATGGGCAAGCCTGGGTCTGCTGCCCGTGCATGCAGCAGCGCCCGGCTTTGAAAGTCGGTGACAGCACGTTTTTCCGCCGGATGAGTGAGCTTGAGGACAAACTCGCGGCCATCCTCCGCCCGGATATGGAAATTGGCATCGCGCTCGCTATTGAGCGGGCTGGCAACCCCACGCAAGCCATAGTGCTGCCACAGCAGTGCAACAGCTTCCTTGCTGTCAACCGGCGCGGCGGCAGTGGAAAACAGCTGGTCGATCACGCCCTCGGATACGGCTTCAGACATGCTGCCCCCCGTTGATGTGGATTTCCGAACCATTGATATAGGAAGAGTGGCCGGAGCAGAGAAAGTAAATGGCTTCGGCCACTTCATGCGGCGTACCCAGACGGTGCATCGGCACATCACGCTCCACAATGCGGGCGGTGTCCGGCGACAGGATGGCCGTGTCGATTTCACCCGGCGCAATCGCATTGGCGCGGATGCCGTGCGGACCGAACTCGTGCGCCAGCTCGCGCGTCAGCGCCGCCAGCCCGGCCTTGGAAGCGGCATAAGCCACCCCGGCGAACGGGTGCACGCGCGACCCGGCAATGGAAGTGACATTGACGATGGAGCCCTGCCCCTTTTTCAGTTCGTCAAACAGCCCGCGTGCCAGCAAGGCAGTGGACACCAGATTGACATTCAGCACCCGGCTCCAGACGTCGATATCACTGGCCAGAATACCCAGCCGCTCACCCTGCGGGCCCTTGGGCGAGATGCCGGCATTGTTTACCAGTGCATGCAGCTCGCCATTTGGCAGCCGGCTTTTCACCTCGGCAATCAAGTCATCCAGGCATGAGAGGTCGGACAAGTCAGCCTGTACATGGCTCTGCCGCGCGGACGGCCACAGGCAGGCTTCGGAAAACGGCTGGCGCGACACGGTGAAAATCTGCCAGTCATGCTCCTGGAACAGCTTGACCGTGGCATGGCCAATGCCACGACTGGCACCGGTCAACAGCATGTAACGGGTGGAACCGGACATGGAATCTCCTGCTGGTAAGGGCTGATGCACAGCCAGACTGCGCACGATAGGGACAGCGTGTCGGCACCGGATAGCGGCGACAAGTCCGACATCACGCTCACAATTTATGATGCATCATATTTGCTGCATTTCATTCTGACAAGCAGCAGTGGTAACATGATGCACCAGTCACCACCTCACCGGCCCGCAACGCATGGACTACCAACTGGACACACTGGAACACGACAATCTAGGCAGCACGGTCTACCAGCTACTATGCAAGGCGCTGATCCAGGGCCGGTTGCAACCCGGTGCCCGACTGAAAATACGTGAGCTGGCCGAGCAACTGGGCACCAGCGTCACCCCGGTGCGCGATGCCATCCTGCGTCTGGTGCAGGAGCAGGCGCTCACCATGCAGTCCCCGCGTGACATCCGCGTGCCCTACATGACGGTGGAGCGCTATCTGGAAATCCGTGCCATCCGTATCCGGCTGGAGGGGCTGGCAGCGGAAACCGCTTCGCAGAAGGCAGACGCCAGCGCCATTGCCCGGCTGGAAGACATTGTCAGCCGCAACGCACTGGCCATGACGGCACAAGACACGATGTTGGGCTGCGAGCTGAACCAGCAGTTTCACTTTGCGCTGGTGGACATCGCCGGGCTGCCCTTCCTGCAAGGCATCCTGTACCGCATCTGGTTGCAGATGGGGCCGCTGATTGCCGCCGTGTACCAGCAAGGCGGCAGCGACATGATTGACTACCACTACCCGGTACTGGCGGCCATCCGCACTGGCGATGGCCCTGCCGCCGCCGCTGCCATTGGTGATGACATCCTGCACGGCGGACACAGCATCCTGCTGCATTTGCAGGCCCGCGCGCAGCAATGAGCGCGGTTTTCCGAACGCGCTTGCGCGGAAACCCGTCCGCCCCCAGCGATGGCTGTTTAATTTTCCTTTATTATCAATATCTTGATATTGCACGCAGCAGGCACGGCTTTTGCAATCAGCAGTACCATCTGAATGCCGGAAAGCTACTGCCATGCCTGTCAAACTCTTGCTTACCCTGAGCTTTTCTTCCCTGCTGGCCCGCCATCTGGGCAGCACCCCGTTGCCGGACCTCACCAACGCACTACCCCTGCCCGGCGTGCTGCTGCTGATGACGCTGGGCAATGCCCTTGCCTACCTGCTGGTGCGGCTGTTGTTCATCAAGCTGTCCGCGCAACACTGAGTCTTGCCATCCCGCTTCACCGTCCCTGGCCCTTGAACGCGACAAGGCCCGGCAATGCCGGGCCTTGTCGCTGCCAGCCAGACTGGCGACGCCAGCCTGACCGTGCAGTTGCCATCACACCATGAAGTAAATCAGCGCCGCTTCACCAAACACCCCGATCACCGTGCCTACCAGTACAGAATGCGAGGCATGCAGCGCATAGGTCTGGTTGCGCACGGCAAACATCGAGGCCGCAATGGCGGTGGGCACCGCCCCGACAATCAGCGCCTGTTTGGCAAACTCGGCATCCACGCCAAACAGGAAGATGCCCAGCAACATCAGGGCCGGTTGCAGGAAGTTCTTCATCGCCACATTACCTAACACATGGCCGTTGAAGCTGGGCTTTTCACCGCAGAACATCAGCCCCAGCGCCAGCAGCGACACCCCACCGGCCGCCTTGGCCAGCATGTCCACGCTTTCCTGTACCGCAGCGGGCAGATGCAGGTGATTGAAGCTGAGCACCACCCCCAGGATAGGCAGCCAGACAATCTGGTTGGACAGCGTCTTGACCAGGCTTTGCTTGAGCATGGCCACCATGCCGTCATCGTCCCCCGCATCCGCCATTTCACCGCAGCGGCACAGTACGATGGTAAGCGGCAGGATGACAAAGCTGGTGATCAGGTTGCCAATCAGCACGGCAATGAAACCCTGCGGACCGCACACCTGCTGCAGGATGGGCGCGCCAAAATAGGCCATGTCGGGAAAGGTACATACCAGTGCCTGGATGGCGCTGGTTTTCAGCCCCTGCCGGTAGTAATAACGCCCGGCCAGCAAGGCCAGTACATAGGTGCCGACAAAGCCGAAAGTCATGCACAGGATGAAAGGCAGGTTCTGGATGCGCTCCGGCGGCGTCTTCAACGCGCCGATAAACAATGAACAGGGCAAGGCATAACGCATTACCAGCGTTGCCATCACCCCCACATCCTCCTGACGGAAATAGCCACGCTGTCCGCCAAACCAGCCCAGCAGCATCAATAGCACCACCGGTAGCAGTGCTGTACTCATGGTTCCCCACATGGTCTTGCTCCTTGATTTCTGTAGTGTGTCTCCCACCCACCGCAGAGCAAGCCCCGTGCCACGCAACAGTCGCCGCATGTCATTGATTTGAATGAACAATGCCATTGGCAAAACACTGAAAGTACGGTCAGCCGCGAATCCACTGTTTTAAAAGTACGGAAATCCGCACTTTGCCTTTCTGCCAGCCAAATCCCGCAAATCACTACCCCGCGTAAGGTTTTCCGTAAACCGCAGTCCGGTAGAAGCACGGTTTTCCGTTGATCTTGCTCCACACGGCAACAAGCGACTCATGGTTTTTTATTTATATTCAATACCTTGAAGCATTTTCACTGTATGGGCACGCTCCTTGCAGTAGCGCAAGCAACGGCCCGACCAGAGGCAGCACCACATGCTGCCACTGGCCGCAACCCAAGCTTGAGGACAATCCCATGAGTGAAACCATCCGCATCAGCATTGATGGCAAGGTGGTGGATGCCACACCCGGCAACTCCATCCTGCACACCCGCCTGGAAGGCGATTCGCCACTCACCGCCAATATCGGCTGCATGGGCCAGGGCGTGTGCGGTTCCTGCCGCTGCCTGGTCCGCAAGGCCGGTGAGCGCTCCGCCGAAACCCGTCTGGCCTGTGAAACCACGGTAGAGGACGGCATGCAGGTCAGCTTTATCGACTACTACCTGCCCGACCACGTCCACCACTACCGCCCGCATGATTTGCGTGATGGCTGGCAGGCCCTGCCCCAGCTGCAGCAAACCTTTCCGGAGCTCGCCCACTGCCGCCATTGCAGCGGCTGCGACCGCGCCTGCCCACGGCATATACCGGTTCAGCAAGGCATGGCACTGGCGGCCAGCGGCCAGTTGCAAGCCGCCGCCGCGCTGTTTGACGCCTGCATCATGTGCAATCTGTGTACGCTGGCCTGCCCGGAAAACATCCGGCCCAATCATGTCGGCCTTTACCTGCGCCGTGCCCAGGCCATCCAGAACCTGCGCCCGGGCGATCTGCTTCGCCGCCAGGAACAACAGGCCCGCGGCGAGCTGGCCATCAACACCCGCAGCGACACCCCCAGGAGCGAAGCATGAACAACGCCATTCCCTATGCACAAGCCCTGGCCAATCTGACCGCCCATGCCCAGCCACCGCTGCGCCCGGCCGACCTGTCGCGCAGCGCGTTGCTGGCGCAATACCACCCGGACAGCGACAGCAATGCCAGCACCTTGCTGCAAATCGGCCCCAGCCGCGGCCAACCCTGCCACCCGCAACTGGCCGCCTTGCTGCAAAGCAATGCACTGATCGATGGCTTTGACCTAGCCGGTGCCGAACAGCGCAGCACCGATGTACTGGTGATTGGTGGCGGCGGTGCCGGTGCGGCCGCCGCGCTGACCGCCGCGCGCAGCGGCGCGCAAGTGATGCTGGCCAGCAAACTGCGACTGGGCGACAGCAATACCGTCATGGCCGAAGGCGGCATCCAGGCTGCACTGGCGGCCAGCGACAGCCCGCAACAACACTTTGACGACGCCATGCGTGGCGGCCACAAATGTGCCAATCCGCAATTGCTGGCACAAATGGCCAGCGATGCACCCGGCGTCATCCGCTGGCTGATTGAGCTGGGCATGCATTTTGATCTGGAAGACCCGCTCAGCGACGGTGGCAAGCTGCGTTACAAGCAAGCCGGTGGCTGCAGTCAGCCACGCATCCTGTGCTACCGCGATTACACCGGGCTGGAGATGATGCGCGTGCTGCGCGAAACCGTGGAACTGGACCCGGCCATCACCCTGCTCAACCGCTGCCCGGTGGTGGAACTGCTGTCGCACGAGGACGGCAGCTGCGCCGGGGCCGTGTTGTACGACCTGGAATACCAGCGCTTCATGGTGGTATCCGCCCGGCAAACCATTCTGGCCACCGGAGGTTGCGGCCGGCTTCACCTGCAAGGCTTTCCCACCTCCAACCACTACGGCGCCACCGCCGACGGGCTGGTGCTGGCCTACCGGCTGGGTGCCGGCTTGCGTGACATGGATGCCTTCCAATACCACCCCACCGGCGTGGCCTGGCCGGCGCGACTACGTGGCGGGCTGATTTCCGAAGCTGCCCGCTCAGGCGGGGCCTTGCTGGTCAACGGTCTGGGCGAGCGTTTTGTCGAAGAACTGGCCCCACGCGACGTGGTAAGCGCTGCCATCCTGCGGGAATGCGCCGCCGGGCGCGGCATCGAACGCAATGGCCAGATCGGCGTGTTTCTGGACACCCGCACACTGGGGCCGGAACTGGCACAACGCCTGCCTGCCTTGCAGCACCTGGCCGACAAATGCGGCATCGACCCCAGCCGCGAGCCCATGCTGATCTACCCCACCCTGCACTACCAGAACGGCGGCGTCATCATCGACGGCAACGGCCAGACCGAAGTCCCCGGCCTGCTGTGCGCCGGTGAAATCACCGGCGGCATTCATGGCCGCAACCGGCTGATGGGCAATGCGCTGCTGGACATCCTGGCTTTTGGCCGTCGCGCCGGACGCCAGGCCGCCCGGCTGGCGCAAGCCGCTCGCCACAAGTCATCGCTTCCGCCCCTGCGCGGCGGCATCGAACACGTCTACCGCTGGCAGCGCCAGCTGGCACTGGCCGGGCTGGACGCCAGCGTGCAAGCCCCCTTGCTCTATCCGGGACAGGCCCGCCTCGCCCTGCATCGCCCCACCAGCCCGCGTGCCCAGGAGAAATGATCATGGAAAAACTCAATCAGGTACTACTCAACCCGGCAGTGCAGGTAGGCCCAAACCTTGACGCCTGGCTGCAGACAGGGGGCGGCCTTGGCCTGCAAGCGGCACTCAATGCCCGCAGCACCATCATCCGCCAGATTGCCGACGCCGACCTGCGCGGCATGGGCGGTGCCGGTTTCCCGGCCTGGCGCAAATGGGAAGCCACCGCCAATGCCGTGGGCGACAGCAAATACGTGGTGTGCAATGGCAACGAGGACGAACCGGGTACCTTCAAGGACCGCACCTTGCTGAGTGCATCGCCCCATCAGGTAGTGGAAGGTGCGCTGATTGCCGCGCTGGCCGTGCGCGCCGCCTGCGTCATCTTCTACATCAACCCGCATCAGGGCCAAAGCATGCAGCACATGCAACTGGCAGTCAGCCAATGGCAACACAGCGCCCTGTTGCAACAGCTGGAGCAGGCCCTGGGCCACCCGCTGGAAATCAAGGTGGTGGCCAGTTCCGGCCGCTACATCGGCGGCGAGGAAACCGCCGTGGTGGCGTCGCTGGAAGCCGGCTTCCCCTTCCCGCGCAAGAAGCCGCCCTTCCCGGCAGAACAAGGCATCAACGGCCAGCCCACGCTGATCAACAATGTGGAAACCCTGGCCAATGTCAGCCACATCCTGCGCCATGGTGCCGACTGGTACCGCGCACTGGGCGTAGGCAAGGCCAGCGGCACCAAGCTGTACTCGCTGTCCGGCGACGTACTGCGCCCCGGCCTGTACGAGCTACCCATGGGCAGCAGCCTGCAGGAACTGGTGTTCCATTACGGCGGCGGCATGCTGCAGGGCAAGGCCTTCAAGGCGGTGTTTACCGGCGGGCCGTCCAACACCCTGCTCACCGCGCGCGACCTGGACGTGGCACTGGATTTCGACTCGGTATGGCTGCGCCATTCGCGGCTGGGCACCGGGGCGATGATTGTCATCTCCGAAGGCAGCAGCATCATCCGCAAGGTGGCGGAATACATCGACTTCTTTGCCAAGGGCTCCTGCGGCCAGTACCCGTCCTGCAAATGCGGCACCTTCCAGCTGGCCCGCCTGCTGGACCGGGTGGACGGCGGCCGCCACAGCCCTGCCGACCTGGATGCACTGCAACACCTGTGCCAGATCCTGCCCGGCAGCGGCCGCTGCGGGCTGATAGACGGTGCTGTCACCGTGGTGAAAAGCTCGATGCACACCTTCCCGCAGGAATACGGCCTGACTGCACCGGCAGAGGCCTGAGCCGACCCAGCCTGAAGCCAGACACGCCGGCAGCCAGCCGCTGCCGGACCAACAACAGTAATGGAACAAGACCATGCGCCAAGCAAGCATCGCCGGCAGCACCCCGGCACTACGTTTTCTGCTGGATAACAAGGTGGATTTCAGCTGCCATGCCTACAGCTATGAAGAACACGGCGGCACCGCCACCCCGGCACGCGAACTGAAGGTGGACGAACACGCCGTCATCAAGACCCTGCTGTTTGAAGACCAGGACGGCCTGCCCCTGGTGGTGCTGATGCACGGCGACCGCAAGGTATCGTCCAAGGAACTGGCCCGCCAGCTGCCCTGCAAGAAAGTGCAGCCTTGCAAGCCGGACATTGCCAACCGCCACTCCGGCTATCTGGTGGGCGGTACCAGCCCCTTTGCCACCCGCACGCCCATGCCCGTTTACATGGAAGCCAGCATTCTCAATTTGCCCAGGGTGTACATCAACGGCGGCCGCCGCGGCCTGCAAGTGGCCATGTCCCCGCTGGACATCGGCCGCCTGCTGCAAGCCCGCTGCGTGGAAGTGGCGCTGGAGAAATAACACCAACCATAACAGCAGCAATTGGTACGCTTGCGTTTATCTCGATGCTGGCGTACCACCTGCCGAGCAGCCGGATGGCATCAGAAGACAAACCACTTTAGCCCCAGCGTGAAAGAACTGCGCAGCAACCAGCCAAACTCCTGAGTCGCCCCGCCTAGACTACGGCTGGCATGGACAAATCCGCTCAGGTAGCGATTGAGGCTTTTTTCATAATATGCGGCGATATTGACACTGTGATCATCCAGATTGCGGGTCAGCTCCAGTCGCCAGAATTGATTGCTGTCCTGCACATTACTATTCAAACCAAGCCAAAGATAATTTCTCCCCCACAAACCGGCATCATCCGCAGCAGCCATTGCCAGCCCGCCCTTTGCACGCTGATCCAGTATTTGCCGGCCATTCATCCGTCCCCAGTCGCTATGTCCATGCAGATACTCGGCGGTCAGTACCTGACCGCCCATAAAGGTATAAGACAGACCCAGCAACTGACTGGACATCTCACCCTGCGGCCTGCTCATGCGCCCTGCTTCGGCATATACCAGCCATGCGTCGCCGACTGAACGCTGCATGAAACCGCCAACAAAGCTGATATTCGACGCAGTCGCAAACTGTTTTGCCAGATTAATGCTCAGCAGGCTGTCTGTGGTCTGATAATCCAGTTTCAGCTGAGACATATTCTGGTAATTCAGCGTATCGTCCACCGCCGACGATGCATAAACATAAGCCAGCGTTGCTGTCAGTGCATCCATCGCATAGCTGTAGCGCAGCATATCCAACCCGGAGAGCAGGCTTAACGGGTCAGTCTTGCCTGCATCAAAATATACCGGGCTGCTGGGAGAGCGAAAGGTAGCAGGCCCCCAGGTAAATACCTCGCGGCCCAGCAAGAAGGTATTTGCCCCACCATTCCAACGCCAGAATGCCTGATCCAGCTTGATATCCGTCGCATCGTAGCTTGCAGCACGTCCTGGATAAGCAGCTGTATCATGTTCGAATACTCTCTCCTGCCAGCGCAGCCTGGGCTGTAACAGCAACGCTTGCTGCCCATCATCCACACGCCACTTGCCACGCATATCCGCCACCGACCACTGCCGAGGATAATTGACCAGCCTGTTATCCGGGTTATAAAACCCATCATGCCGAACCGTCGACCCGCTGGTATAAAACAGGTTTTCCAGAGAATACGAAAACGATGGCGCAGCTTCAGGCTCCGCTACCGGCACATCCAGTTCTGTTGCACGGGACAGTGTGGATGACAAACCAAGCGTCAGCAGGATAAGAAAAATATGAAGTAATGTCATTGCAAATTCATGACATTGAACATGGCTGGAGGAATGGATTGAATCTTGACATTCTTGTAAACCAAGGTGGTATTGGCATCAGTCAATGCATCTTTAATGATCATTTCATCGACAAATGGAATTACCTTTCCGTTAACCTTGATTTTGTTCTGATAAGAGAAGGTTGCCGACTTCAATGGTTTGCCGCCCAAAGATAAAAATACGGCACGCACTGCCAGACCGGTATCCTTGGCAATCCAGTAATCAATCCGGGCATAAGTCGATTGCGCATTGACGGATTTCAAATCAAGCCGATAACAGGGCTTACCTGTACACTCTTCAATTCCGACGAGGTTTGCCGCGTAATCCTTGGCATAGTTTGTCGCCGCGACATCGCCAATAGCGGCCTGACCGGTAAAACGCTGCCTTGGTGAAATGGCGACCGGTTTTTTCAAGCCAGGCTTGCTTAACCACATATTGCGTTCTACTTGCAACATTTTGGAGGCTTTGACATTTTCAGGATAAGTCACCTCCACCAGGCTGGCATTCTGATTGGCCTTGACAATCATTTTCTGATCGGTCTGCTTGTCCATGCCGCTGCCAGTGATATGCGTGCTTACTTCCCAGCTCAGGCCTGCGATATCCCCGCCACCGCGGGCCAGGTCCGACCCTTTTAGCAGGGCTGGCACATCAATCGGCTCGGAGATGGCAGCCATGCCTGACTGTGCATATGCAGCCAATATAAAACAGAATGCCATTTGATATTTTTTCATTACACATGCCCTAGTGATTCGACAATTGAACGATAAGCAGCTTTATAGGCGGGCAGCAACGCGGCGAATAATGCAAGCAAGGTAATGGCACCAGCAGCAACTGCACTTCTAAGCCAATCCACCCCGATATACAAAGGCACCGCCACGGTATTGGCTGGTGGAACATAAGTAATGCCTGATCCATTTACCCCGGCACGCACCATTACCATCAGCACGGCGCCCAGTAACAGACCAAGAAACACCAGAATAAAAGCCTCGTACATGAAAAGGGTGATCACGCCGTGCCGCCGCACACCAATGGCACGTAATGTCCCGATTTCCCTTGTTCTTTCCACGACAGACATGGTGACCGAATTGGCGATGGATAGCACCACGATCGCCACCACCACACACAGGATCAAGGTAAAAATCATGTCGTACATTGTCTTTACCTGCCGATAAAATACCGACATTTCCTGCCATGTCCTTACTTGCAGCTGCAACCCGGCAGCCTTGAACCTGCTTTCAAGCCGCGCTTTCAGGGCATTCATATAGGCAGCGTCAGGCGGAATACTTTCAAATGCCCAGCGAAATACATCCATTTTTGCTTCGTCATTTACCTCGGGCAGCAACACGGTCAGATAATCAGCCCGGCCGGCAGCGTCCAGCAATGTCTGCGCCATGGCCAAGGGCAGGGTAACTGCCTTGTCATTCGTGGCAATATTGCCGGTATTGACGATTCCGATTACATCCAGGTCCAGCGCATTGGCCTGTCCATTAACGGTACTGACCAGGATGGATGCAAAATTGTTGACTTTCAGCCCCAGCATGCTTGCCAAGCCCTCGGCCACCACCCCGCCCATCGGTTTGTCATTATCCAGCATGCCATGTCGGGTTTTGAATGGCCCAAGTAAGCGGTGCTGATCTTCCGGCGTAATACCATTGGCTATAAAAATGCTGCTATTCACTCCATTGGAGAGCAAACCCGCCAACTGCAGACGTGGTATTACATCCGCTTTGGGGAGTGCATCTTGTACAATCTGCCGTACCTTGTTTACCTCGTCCGGGGTAAACAAGTATTTGCCAGGATCCAGCTTGCCTTTGACTTCCCAATCCAGCCGATTCAAAACCAGATGGCCCACGCCCTCGGCATAAATGGCGGTATTACCCAAACCGGCATAAATGGCATGGGTATAGCCTGCAAAAATGGCAATGGCGGCAAAGCCGAAGGTCAAACTACTGATTGTCACCATGCTGCGACGTCGATTGCGCCATAAATTGCGCCATGCCAGGCCCACAAGTTTCATTGCACTCCCCCCTTGCACATTCTGCCCCATCACGAGTCTGAAACCACGCCATCCACCAACCTTAATTTTCGTGATACACGATCAAGCAAACGTGGATCATGGGTGGTGAAAATACAGCTGGTTTTCATTTCAAGATTGATGGATTCAATCAGATTGATCACTTCGTGACTGGTATTGGAATCCAGATTGGCAGTGGGCTCGTCCGCAATCAACAGCAATGGGTCGGCCACCAATGCCCTGGCAATGGCAACACGTTGTTTCTGTCCACCGGAAAGATGATCCGGCCTGAGTGTGCAAAATGCCATCAGGCCCAGTTTGTCGAGAATACCTAGCGCTTTTTCTTTGGCTGGCCGAACTGGCATGCCTTGCACCTGCAAGGGCAGCATGACATGCTCAAGTGCAGTGAGTACCGGCAGTAAATTAAAATTCTGAAATACAAATCCAATCTTGCGACTACGCCAATCGGACAAATCATTATCAGACAAGGCTTCTATCTGACGGCCATCAAAGGTCAATATTCCTGCCGTGGGCGTATCTATCAATCCAAGAATATTAAGCAAGGTGGATTTGCCACTGCCTGACGGCCCCCAGATCACCATGTAGTCGCCACGCTCTATTTGTAAATCAACCCCCCGCAGAGCACGGATATGCTGACTGCCAACCCGGTATTCTTTTTCAACACCTTCGAGCTTGAATAATGGAATATCACTAGCCATATCTGCCTTTCGCCATACAGGCCCTTCCCTTCACCAAGCAAACGCGCTTGAGCGGTGAGCGGAATCAGGCATTGCCTGCCCACGCAAGCAATGCCAACCCGGTTCTATCCAACCCTGCGGTCACTCTATTTGACGTGGGCAGGACCGTCTGTCGTGGTTTCTTCGGTCTGGGCCTGGGCTTGTGCATTGCGCAGACCTTGCCTGGCCTTTTCTGCCTCCACCATGCGTGGTAGCAAACGAGCTGCCAATGCAGCCAGGCCGCCACCGCGATTGAATTCCAGCACAGACAATTCCACCCCGAGCACGGTGGTCAAACTAAGGTTCAACTCGACCGCCATCAGGGAGTCCATGCCCAATTCCGACAAGGGCGTGTGAATGTCTATGCTGTCGGCAGCAATCCCCATGACCGACGAAATATGCTTGATAAGGACTGCAATCAAGGCGTCGACTCTTTCTCCATCAGGTAGCGCCATGATTTCCTTGAGCACGGCATTGCTGCTTCCCATTCCGGCAGCTGCCTTGTTGACGATGTCTGCAAACCGGGTCGTGCCAGCTGAAGCGCCATAAGCCTGTCCCCACACGCCCCAGTCCACCTTGCAGATCATGGCATGCCCGACACCGCTGGCAATGACGTAGTCCATGTAGTCTGTCGCATGGTCCATATCAATCAGATGCAGTCCCATCATGGCCAGATAGCGTGCAACTTCGTCCGAGGCTTCGGCCATGCCTCCACCACCCAGTGCTCCCCAGTTAATGGCGGTCACCGCTTGCCCCTGGGCTTTCAGATAATCGGCAAGACTATCCAGCATGGTATTGGCCGCGGCATACGATGTTTGTGGCACGGTTCCATTGATGGCAGTTATCGAGGAATACAATACGAAGTAATCCAGACTGATTTTTTCTGCCTGTATTGCACGGTGCAAATTGATGGCGCCCAAGGCTTTTGGTGCCAGCACATGACGCATGACCTGCTCGGTCAAGCCACTGAACGGACCGTCCTGTACCACGCCCGCCGCATGAAACACACCGCGTATCGGTGGCAATTGCCGCCCGCTGGTTGCCATCCAGCTGGATAGCTGGTCCAGATTGGCAATATCCAGCCTGGCAGTCACTACATTCACACCTGCGGCCTCCAGTGCGGCCAATGCCGTCTTTTGCTGGCGGGTGACAGCACCGCTGCGCCCCATCAGCACCAGGTGCCGGGCTCCTTTTCTCATCAGCCAACGTGCGGTGGCCAGTCCAAAGGCACCAAAGCCGCCGGTAATCAGGTAACTGGCATCCGGGTGTATTTCTGTTGCAGGAATTTGCGGTTTGATCAAAACATCGGCATCGCGAAAATCAAGCATGACCCGGCCAATATGACTTGAGCGCTGCACCATGTGGAAGGCTTCATCCATGCGTGACAATGGCAGCAAATGCGTGGGTAAGGGCTGGTATTTTTCCGAACGGATCATGGCCACGATCTCGTCCTGCAACTGCCTGACCAGTTCGGGCGCACTCGCACTCATCCTGTCGATATCAACCGAAATGAAGGACAGATTCTTCTCGAATGGCGACAGCGATAACTGGCGGGAAGTGAAAATATCCAGCTTGCCTATTTCCACCACACGGCCAAACTCTGCAGCCACTTTCAGATTGGCGGCAATCACTTCGCCTGGTGCGCTACTGATGATGACATCGGCCCCATGCCCGTCCGTCAGGGCTATGATTTCATCAACAAAATTCAGGGTGCGGGAATCAAAGACCTGCTCTGCGCCCATGGCCTTCACCATTTCCCGGCGCTCCGCCGTGCTGGCTGTGGCAAACACTCTTGCACCCGCAGCCTTGGCGGCCATGATGCTGGCCATGCCAACACCGCCAGCCGCACCATGGACCAGGACAATTTCTCCGGCCTGCACCCTGGCAGCGTGGAAAATGCTGTACTGGGCCGTCAACAAGGGCACCATGGCACTGAAAGCGGTAATGGGAATGGCAGGGTCCCTGCTGACAAAAAATCCATTATCAAGCCGGGTGGTGACATAGCGCTGCGCCATGCCCTTGCAGCCAAAAATCAAGGCATCCCCAACCCGGACATCATGCACATCCCGCCCAACCCGGCTGACCACACCGACGCCACTCATGCCCACCGCAGTACCAAAATAGGTTGAGCCAAGTTCTTTTTCGCCCAGCAGCCCAATCGCCTTCATGGCGTCCTTGTAATTCAACTCCAGCGCATCCAGCCTTAATTCAATCTCGCCGGATTGCGGTGCCTGGCGTGGAGTGGCCCTGAGTGCAAGGTCGCTCAGCAACCTGGAAGCCGGAAATTCAATGGCAAAGTTTGCCTCCGGATCACGCAACGGCTGTGCTTCTTCCAGCTGCGCCTTATGATCGGCAAAATTCTGTTTCAGTCGCTGCACATACGCCACGCCATCACGCATCATCACTTCATCTGCTTCTGGCGCACGCATTTCCAAGCGCACCAGCAGGTCATGCAAGGCGGTGAAACCGGGGAGACGGTCATAATCCAGCAAGCGCCAGCGCAAGGCTGAATACTCATTGCGCAATACCCGGCGCACCCCCAGCAATGGAGACTGATTCAGGCATGGCACCTGATCATTGCTGATTGCCAGCGCATTACTGGTAACAAGCACTCCGCGAACCTGTGGCACGGTGCCGTGGGTATCCTCTTGGGCAGCCAGGACTTCCTGGGTGGCAATGGCCGCGCCCACCAGTGCCGCCATTGCCGTAAGCGCCCGATCCATGTCAAACGGGTTCGGGTCAATGCGGTCATCTACATGTCTTGTATGGCTGGCTTCTCCGTCCCCGGTGGAGCAGATCAGTACGGTAATGGGCATGCCCTGAACCTCCCTCAACAGTGCATGCAGTTGCGGGGCCAGCAAATCAGCGGCTTTTGCCGGTTCCTGCTCGGCCAAGCGCACATAGCGCATGGGCATGGCGCTGGTTTCTTGCTGTGCCCAATGGCTACGGTCCTGCCCCGTATCCACAATCAGATAAGCCATACGGGCCGGGGCTGCTGCCTCCTCGTCCGGCTCGCCGGGCGGATCCAGCGTCAGGGGTTCGGACAGCAGTTGATACCAAAGGGGTTCCAGCTCGTTGGCAATGGATTGACGGGGAGAAATCGGGCGGAACTGCACCCGTGACAACTCCAGCACGCTGTCCCCATCCGTTGTCGCCAGCAGGATGTCGGCCACCATGTCGGATTCGTCATGCCGCGGGGTCAGCCTGGTGACCAATACCTGCACACTGGACGGCAAGGACCCGAACTGGCGGACCGATTGCACGGCTGCAGGCACCACCGGGCCACTGGCCTTTTCGCTCGCCAGCAAGGCCCAGGCGGCCATGCATTGCAAAGCACAGTCCACCACGGCGGGATGGGCCTGGTGACGATCTGACGCAATACCATCCAGACGGGCCAGAATGGTGTTCTCGCCAACCTCGGCTTGCACGATGCGGCGGAAAGCAGTGCCATAATGCAGGCCGATTTGCTCCAGGCGTGCATATAGCTCCTCGCCGCTGACGGTAAGGCGCTCTTCCTGTGCCAGCATGTCTGCCTGTGTATGCAATACCCGGTTTGGCGCATAAGCGGACTGGACGATTCTGCCCCTTGCCCGTAGCGCCCAGCCGGCTTCGTCATCATTGCGGCTGCGAATGAAGAAAGCACCAATGCTCTCATCCACCGACAGGCGCAGCATGGGTGCTTCGTGCGCGGCGATGACCAGCGGAGAAATGAATGCAACATCCTCCAGCACCACCTGTTCAGCACCTTGCAGCTGGGCTGCTGCAGCCAGTGCTGCATCAAGATAAGCAGCACCAGGCAGCAAGGTAGCGCCCGCCACCACATGGTCGTGCAGCCATGGCAAGGCACCGACACTCAGATCGCACTCCCACTCCGGCGAACTGGACTCCCTACGGAAACCCGGCAATACCTTCTTGTCGACATCTCCCAGACGGTCGCGACGCATCAGTGCTTCCTCGTTCCACAAATGCACGCGCTGGAACTGGTGACACGGCAAATCCTGCTGGCTGACAGCCCCGGTGATACCTCCCGGCGGCAGTGCTCCGTCCAGCGCACCCATGGTGTAGAGTTCAGCCAGCGCCTGACGGATGCAGTCGACATCTGGCTGCTCACGACGCAGGGTAGAAACACAGCGACCGGTTTCCCCTTTGCTGGCAATGACTTGCAATACATTGCTGCTCAGGGTTGGGTGCGGCCCCAGCTCCAGAAACGCCTGATAACCATCGGCCAATAAAGAGGCAACCGCGTCAGCAAAATAAACCGGCTGCCGGACATTGCTGAGCCAGTAGCTTGCGTCCCACAGGCTTTCCGGCCCGACTTGCCGGCCCGTGACCGTAGAATAAAGCGCAATGGACGGCTGGCGAGGTTGAATATCGGCCAGTACCGTGGCCAGCTCCTCCAGAATGGGCTCCATCAGGAAGCTGTGATATGGCACCTCGACACGGAGCATGCGGTTGAACACTTGTTCCTGATTCAGCGCTTCGGCCAGATCAAGCAACTGGACGGTGTTACCCGCCAACGTCACCCCGGCCGGGCTGTTGATGGCAGCTATTTCAACGCCAGCCATACCCTGCAAGCGTTCGCGAGCAGCCGCCTCGGACATGCCCACAGCCAGCATGCTGCCAGTTCCTGCCATGCGGCCTTGCAGTCTGGAACGGTGATAGGAAACCTTGACCGCATCTTGCAGGCTCAGCATGCCGGACAAATACGCGGCACTCACCTCACCCACGCTATGCCCCACAATCGCTGCCGGCCGCACGCCCAGGGTTTCCAGCTCTGCTGCCAACGCTATTTGCAGCAGGAAGTTTGCCGGCTGGGCCACTTCGGTACGCGCCATTTTCGAATGTGACTCATCTGTCATCAAGGCATCGATGATGGACCAGCCAGCCAACGGCCTGAAAATGGCATCAATTTCCCTAGCCACCTCGGCAAAGCGTCCTTCAGCCCGGCATAAATCCCGTGCCATGCCCCACCACTGCGGCCCCATGCCACTGAAAACAAATACCAGCTGCTTGCCGTTTGGCAATACACGGGCAGCTGCCTTGCCACTACCAGCCTGCACTTCCTCCAGCCGGTTCAGCAGATCTTGCTTGTCTTGATATGGCAGTGCGTAGCGCAAGGGCTGATGAACACGGCGCAGCCAGACTGCATCGGCCAGCGCATCAAGCGCTGCCGTGCCGTCCAAGGTGCTGACTTGTTCTGCCAGTTCCTTGGCAAAGGTACGCACCCCTTCTTCATTGCGGCCGGATACCGGGAAAATACGTGCGGAATCCGCCCTCGGCCTCTGGCTGTCATCTGCGGCAGTGACTGGCGGAGCCGCCACCAGCACGGCATAGGCATTGCTGCCGCCATAACCAAAACCGTTCACACTGGCAGCAGGCAAGGCGTAGTCATCCGGGAACGGCTCTAGCTGCTGCGGCACGCTAATCCGGTAATCGTCGAAGGGAATGGCCGGATTCAGCTCATTCAGCCATGCTTGCGGAACAATGGTGCGGTGATGGAGGATCAACGCCGTCTTGATGACACTGGCCACTCCGGCTGCGGCTTCGGTATGGCCGATGGAGGCCTTGATGGAGCCCACGCGCAATGTATTTTTGCGCCCCGGCACAGCGCCCAGCACTTTGCCAATGGATGCCAGTTCCAGCGGGTCGCCGATTGCCGTGCCAGTACCATGGGCTTCCACATAGCCGATATCCTCCGGGGCCACCCCGGAGCGGGCTGTCACTTCCTGCATCAACGCGGCCTGAGCCTGCGGATTGGGAACGGTAATGCCGGGGGTACGGCCATCCTGATTGGAACCTGTCGCCCGGATGACGGCATAAACACGATCACCCTGTGCCTGCGCCTGATCCAGCCTGCGCAATATGATGACGCCGGCTCCCTCACCCCGGGCATAACCATCAGCGTCTTTATCAAAGGTTTTGCAGCGCCCGTCAGCCGCCAGAAAATGGCCCTTGCACATGGAGATGAAGGTTTCGGGGCGAATCATGGCATTCACCCCACCGACAATGGCCATTTCAATTTCGCCTCGTTGCAAGGCAGATACCGCTTCATGCAATGCCACCAGCGAAGAAGAGCAGGCCGTATCTATTGTCATGCTGGGGCCACGCAAATCAAACACATAGGAAATACGGTTGGAAAGCATGGTGTAGGTGCTGCTGGTGGGCGTGTGCATGGAAATGGAATGCCGGGCATATTTGGAATGCCGGGCCGCCATATTGTCAGCAGTGAACCCGCCGATATAAACACCAACCGTGCGCCCCGCCACACGACCGGCGTAGCCGGCATCATCCAGCGCCTCTTGCGCCACCTCCAGCAGCAATCTTTGCTGCGGGTCCATAATGGCGGCCTCGCGCGGGGAAATGCCGAAGAACTCCGGGTCAAACTCTTCCAGCGAATCGTGCAGGAAGCCTGCTTTTTTTACATACATACGGCCGGGAATTTCCGGGTCAGGGTCGTAAAATCGTTCATTACTCCAGCGATCTGGCGGTGTTTCAACCATGCCATCCTGCTTGTTCAGCAACATATTCCATAGATCCGCCGGACTGCGCACACCGCCAGAGAATCGACATCCGATACCAACGATTGCAACCTCCATGACCCGTCCTTTCCTCATCGAAATATCAGCAAAACTTCAAAAATCATTCACTTTCAAAACACCTTCCAAACCGAAACTTGACAATTAGAAAGCTTTCCGATTCAAAGAACGTAACGCAGCAAACATACCCACCGCCCCCTAAACATGGCCTCCTCGCACATGAGAAAACCGGCACCGACATAAGCACGCAAGTGCTTTTTTTCACAAGTAGCCCATAGCACTTTAATACCCTGCTTCCTCAGAATTGCACTACAATCTCTGGCTACACGTGCCATCAATATTTCACGCCCTGCCATTATTTTATTGGCAAACAACGCCAATGCCTCTACTGCAATCCCAGGCTCGCGACCAACACGAAATCCCAGCCTCTCTAATTGCAGCTCATTTTGCATATCCATATTAATGGCAACGGCGGCCACCAATTCACTGTGCCAATCAGCCGCAACAATAATTTGATTCTGATAGGAAATTTTGGTCGCAATCCGCTTTGTAACGTGGTCGACCATCCAGACTCCATCTGCTTCGATCGGTGCAGACGAAAAAGCACAATACATTGCCTGCTCATACTGCAACAAACGTGACTGATCATTTAAATCCAGCAAACCCACTTCAAGAAGCGACATATCAATAACCCACAATAGTGTTGCAACAGTTGAATTGCCTTTCATCTCGCCAAAGCAAAACAGCACCCATTCAATACCATAAAAATTTTTCAGTCCACCATCCTAAAAGACAGATTAATCAACAAGTCCCAATCCACTTGATTAAAATCAAACAACCCGACACTCAAAAAGACCGCACAAAACAACATATTGTAATGAAAATCGACCCAAGCCCTATAAAAGGAAAAAACCACTCACAAATACCAATAAATCACCATCAGAAAAAAGCCAAAATAAATTAAGAAAATTATATTTCAAATTCAGCCTTGATATTTTTCAAACCACACTCACAAACAAATATGCACCTAAGAAATGCCTTAAAAAAGACTCGGCTAAGCAAATTTAAAACCATAAAAAATAAACAAACGAATGGATACGATCCACCTCATATCCATTCAAAAACACAACAGGAAATAAACAGTAAGGAACTCAAGGAGCAGTAGCCCAAACAGGCTGGAGGGAAACAGAAGAACAATTGCGGCAACAAGATGAGAGTGCCACATACCGCAAGCAGCTACGGGGGTGGCAGACAGGAAGGACTGCCGGGAGAGGAATCAATATGAAACAGCAAACCAGGCCTTGAGAATGCCGGGTTGCTGATTCGCTATTGCAGGCCACCGGGCTGCATCAGCCAAGGCACCGGAAATCGTGCATGAATTGGCCAGGCTTCAGCCCCGAAGAGACTCGGTGTAAAACAGCAGTAAAACCTATCTGTTTCGCGGTGAGCCCCCCAGAACATAACGGGAAACTGCGGCCACACACTGGGGCCGGACAGGCTGCATTAGCGGTAATGCAGCCTGCTTGCGGCACGGCCAAACAAAGCCATGACCAAGTCTCGCTCAGCGCACAGGCTGATGCCGGAAGCACCCGTGCGCCACAGAGAAGAAAAGCGGCAACGCAAGATCACAAGGTGCCGCTGTAAGCCTCCTCACCATGCAGGGACTGATCCAGCCCGGTTTCCTGCGTATGTTCGTCAATCAACACCGGCGTCATCTTGTTGATCAGCCACAGCATGCCGTAGGTAAAGCCAAAGGCCCACAAACCGGAAACCACCGCAGCCACCACCTGCTTCCACAGGAAATCCGGATTACCCATCAGCAAGCCGTCAACGCCCGCCGGATTCCAGGCCTTGCTGGCAAATACCCCCAGCAGCAATGTCCCCAGCAAGCCGCCCACCCCGTGCACGCCCCATACATCCAGCGCATCATCCCAGCCCAGGCGGTTTTTCAGCTGCACCGCGTAGTAACACACCACGGCGGCTATTACGCCGATGACTGCAGCCGTACCCAGCGACACATAGCCCGCCGCTGGCGTAATGGTGGCAAGGCCCGCCACCGCACCCGTCAGCAAGCCGATGAACTTGGGTTGACGGGCATGCGACCACTCCAGGAAAAACCAGGCCGTACCGGCAAACGAGGCGGCAACGTCGGTATTGAGAAAGGCCGATGCGGTGATGAAATCCACCCGCAGCTCGGACCCGGCATTGAAGCCATACCAGCCAAACCACAGCAAGCCGGTGCCAAGGGCAATCAAGGGCACGTTATGCGGCTTGTTCTCCACCACCGAACGCCGGCCCACATACAGTACCGAAGCCAGTGCGGCAAAACCGGCAGTGTTGTGCACCACGATGCCACCGGCAAAATCCAGCACGCCCCACTTGGCCAGCAGGCCGTCCGGGCTCCAGATCATGTGGACAAAGGGGAAGTAAACCAGCACCAGCCAGCCGGTAAGAAACAGGAAATACGCCTTCACCGTCACCCGGTTGGCAAAGGCACCGGTAATGAGCGCCGGGGTGATGATGGCAAACATCATCTGGTAGGCCACATGCACAATCAGCGGAATACCTGCGTCATTGCCGGTGTACATGGTGTTAAGGGTAACGCCATGCATGAAGGCGTAGTAAGTGGGGTCGCCGACAATGCCATGCCAGCTTGGCCCGAAGCACATGGAATACCCGAAGGCAAACCACAGCACCGTGGTCCAGCCCAGCGACATGAAGCTCTGGGCCATGATGGTCAGCACATTCTTGCGGCCCACCAGGCCACCGTAAAAGAAAGCCAGCCCGGGCGTCATCAGCATGACCAGGCTGGCACACAGCAGCATGAAGCCGGTATTGCCCACATTAAGAGGCGGTATTGGAGCAGTCATCGTTCACATCCTTATCCATAAATAATTAATTACTAATATTTTATGGATCGAATGCTGCGCTCAGGCGCGATAGCCCTGTTTGCTCCAGATCAAAAGAATGAGCAGGGACAGCAAGGATGGCAGCTGGCCATCACTTGCGCGGCCTGTAGCCTGTTGTCTTTGGCATTGCCTTGTCCGCACGGAGAGCTTGCCCTGCCCTCTGTCGTCAACAAAGCAGCCGAGGGATGGCATCACAGGCCACCCTCCGGCCAAAGTTGAGCGCTTAATCTTTTGCGGCACCTTGTTTTTTAGGCAGTTCCGGGTTCATGAAATCCCACTCTGCGGCGCTTGCCACATGGAAATCCAGCATTGGCCGGTATCGGGATGTTTCATTCAAGGTCCCGGCCTTGATACCCAGCACATCGGGAAGATGGCTGAACCTGGCAAACAGCTGGGAGCCACAATTGGGGCAAAAGCCACGGCTATGTGCATTTCCGCTGTCGGATGTGGAAACAAAATAACGGGGCTCACCGTGGATCACCACCTTGCTTGCCGGGAAAATCATCGCCGGAACATAGGCACTGCCAGATGTGCGTTGGCAATCCTTGCAGTGGCAATTACCGGCAAACAGCGGATCAACATCCACCGTGTAACTGATTTGGCCACACAGACACTGCCCTGTGTATTTGGAACTCATATGCGACTCCATGCAGATGGGGGTGGTGCACCAGCTGGATGCTGACATCAGCTTTTGGCTGCGGGCTGACATTCTAACACGATGTCATTTTCATCATCACACCGCGCAGCCCGTCAGGCTTCAAGTATGCCACTGTGCGCGGCCGGAGAATATTTCGGGAAAGTCAGGAGAAAACAGGCCACGCAAAAGAAAATGCCCGGTATTCTCCGGGCATTTTTAGTAGTGATAACGGCACTGCAAAACAATCAGCTGGCCAGCTTGTGGAAGGTAAACCAGGCGATGTTCTTTATTGATCCGACGCGACCAGTATCCGGTCAAGTCACCCCGTAATGGCTCCGGTTTGCCAAGGCCGGTAAACGGCGTTTTCAAGCATTCATCCAGTAGGATGTTGATGCGAGCCAATATCTTCACATCATTTTCTTGCCAGAAAAAATAATCTTCCCAGCCTTCTGGAGTAAATGAAATCGCTGCAAATTTAACGGCGGACTGTTTGTTGTTCTGCTTCGCTGACAAGTTCAATTTCCTTATTGATTAACTTGCCGGCTTTCAGGTTTGCTATGGAGGCACGTAGTCGATTAGCATTTTTTTCAGACCCCAGCAAATACATGGTTTCTTCCATGCTGTTGAAATCTTCCATGGACAGCATCACGACGTGCTGACCATTTACCCGCGTGATAACTACAGGCTCATGATCGTTGCAAACATCATCCATAACATTCTTAAACCCGGCGCGAGCTTCAGAGAATGTCAAAACGCGCATGCCACACTTCCCTTCTTCTGATTGCTGCTTAACATGCTTAGAAATTCCTTTTAGTTGTCTGCATTGGCGGACAGACATCAAAAAGCGTACAAGATCCTGTACGCAATAGCAAGGCACAGCTGGAGAGGCTCCATTCTTGTGTTGTGCCGGTGGTTTCAAACATCCTCAAGCAACCCGCAGGGTTATGAATGCAGGATTGAGTGTCGCTACCGCACGGCGTATAAGGCTCAAGGGTGGCTTGGGTTCGGTGGAAGTGATGTGAAAAGATAAAAGAATCCGGTTCTATCCGACCGGGCCGTAGATTCGAATCCCACGGCTTTTAAAGATGGCGAGTACAAACCCGACGCGGTCCGGGTCCCGTCAGCGCGAGCCGCCGCAGACGTGCTGCTCAGGGTCTTAAGCGGTCGGCTGTCCGCAGCGGCGCGACGGTAGCGCGCCGCA
>NZ_JAYSDA010000032.1:0-42156 GCF_041914625.1 Aquitalea pelogenes
GAGCAGCGGACTTTTAATCCGTTGGTCGCGAGTTCGAATCTCGCCCGACCCACCACGTTTCATCCGGGTTGTTAGCTCAGTTGGTAGAGCAGCGGACTCTTAATCCGTAGGTCGAGTGTTCGAGCCACTCACAACCCACCAGTTTTTCCGGTTTTGCTGTATGGCAAGACTCGGGTCGGTAGCTCAGCCGGTAGAGCAGCGGACTTTTAATCCGTTGGTCGCGAGTTCGAATCTCGCCCGACCCACCACGTTTCATCCGGGTTGTTAGCTCAGTTGGTAGAGCAGCGGACTCTTAATCCGTAGGTCGAGTGTTCGAGCCACTCACAACCCACCAGTTTTTCCGGTTTTGCTGTATGGCAAGACTCGGGTCGGTAGCTCAGCCGGTAGAGCAGCGGACTTTTAATCCGTTGGTCGCGAGTTCGAATCTCGCCCGACCCACCACGTTTCATCCGGGTTGTTAGCTCAGTTGGTAGAGCAGCGGACTCTTAATCCGTAGGTCGAGTGTTCGAGCCACTCACAACCCACCAGAATCAGCAAAAGCCCGGTCGCCAAGGTGACCGGGCTTTTGTTTTGTGGCGGGCGCACGCCAGGGTCGTCAAGGCTGGCCGTGGTGTGGATAATGACGGGGTCAACCATGGCTGTGAGAGGGCCCAGGCAATGATCAAACAATTTGCTGTTGTACTGTTGCTGGCAGCACCGCTGCCGCTATTGGCGCAGACGGTCGATGAACAATTGCTGTCGGCACAAATGGCTTACCAGCAGGCCAACAACCAACAGGAGCAGGCTGCCGAGCGGCTCAAGCAGGCACAAGCGGCCAAGCAGCAAGCCGACCAGCGCTTGCTTGATGCCCAGAATGCAGTACAGAAGGCGACAGATGAACTGGCTGCGGCCACCAGTGCCGACGCGGCTGCCAAACAGCAAATGCAGCAGCAGACCCAGCAATTGAATGAAGCTTGGAAACGCAAGGAAGCTGGTGGTCAGTAAGAGCCCGCTCCTGAATTGAAAAAAGCCGGTTAGTCCGGCTTTTTGCTTTACTGCTTGCTACGCGAGATCTGCTGGTAGCGCGCGATGTCTTCCTGCATTTTCTGGCGCACGTTGTTGTATTCCGCCTGTTTGGTGGCGATCAGTGTGCCCAGGCCCTTCTGTTCCTGCTGGATGACCTGGATATTGTGCTGCAGGCCGGCAGGCACCGGACGATGCTGCTGTTGGTTGACAGTTTGCTCCTTGAGCATGTCGCGCAACTGCAGGTTCAGGGTTTTCATGCGGGAATACTGGGCATCCAGCGAGGCTTGCAGAATCCCCAGCTGTTTTTCGCGATCCTGGCGCAGCTCGTCCACATTGCGATAGCTTTCCAGCAAACTCTTGTCATAGCGGGCGCTATCCAGCTGGCGTTGCTGCTCCTGCTTGCGCACGGCTTCGCTGGCTTCGCGTTGTTGACGTGCCTGCTCGCTTTCTGCCTGCTTGCGTACCACGCCCTGACGGTTCAGTTCCGCCACGCCCTGCTTCTGGTGCTGCAAGGGCGGTGCATCGCTGTAATGCACCTTGCCCGCATCGTCCACCCACTTGTACAGGCCGCCATCAGCCATGGCGGCACCGCAACTCAGCAGAATCAACAGGGCGGGCAGGTGCTTGGTCATTTAGTCATTCACTCCATATTGGGCGCGGTAGTCACGTACCGCAGCCAGATGTTGTGCCAGCTCCGGGCTGCCTTCAAGGAAGCCCAGCAGGTCTTTGAGGGTGGCAATGGCGACCACCGGCATGCCATATTGCTGTGCCACTTCCTGTACGGCAGACAGTTCGCCCGTGCCGCGCTCCATGCGATCCAGTGCAATGGCAACACCGGCCGGGATGGCACCTGCAGCACGAATCAATTCAACCGATTCGCGCACCGAGGTTCCGGCGGAAATCACGTCATCAATGATCAGCACGCGGCCTTGCAGCGGGGCACCAACCAGCGTGCCGCCTTCGCCGTGATCCTTGGCTTCCTTGCGATTATAGGCAAACGGAACGTTGCGGCCTTGTTCGGCCATGGCCATGGTGGCACCGGCTGCCAGAATGATACCCTTGTAGGCCGGTCCGAACAGCATGTCGAACTCGATATTACTCGCCATTATGGATTTGGCATAGAAGCGCGACAGGTGCAGGGTGGACAGGCCGTCGTTAAACAGGCCGGCATTGAAGAAGTACGGCGATTTGCGCCCTGCCTTGGTGATGAACTCGCCAAATTTCAAAACCTGCTTGTCGAGTGCAAAACGGATAAAATCTTGGCGGAAATCGCTCATATCATTCCTCTTAGAAACTAGTTAACTATCTGAACGGCTGGAAAATTTGCCGGCAAGGATAGCACAGGAGACTGCATTGCTTCGAATCGTTTCAGCCAACCTCAATGGTATCCGCTCGGCGGACAAGAAGGGTTTTTTTGACTGGATGTCCACCATCGGGGCGGATTTCGTTTGTGTGCAGGAGCTGAAGGCGCAGGCAGGGGACCTGAGCGAGCGCATGCGGGCACCGGACGGCATGACCGGCTATTTCCACTATGCCGAGAAAAAAGGTTATAGCGGCGTGGGGGTCTACACGCGCCGCCAGCCGGACGCGGTGATTGAAGGCCTGGGCGTGGACTGGATCGACGCCGAAGGCCGTTTTCTGCAGCTGGATGTTGGCAATCTGAGTGTGGTGTCGCTGTATCTGCCCTCCGGCTCCAGCAGCGATGAGCGCCAGCAGGTGAAGTTCCAGTTTCTGGATGTGTTCATGCCGCACCTGGAGCAACTCAAGGCAGCGGGTCGGGATATCGTCATCTGCGGGGACTGGAACATTGCCCATCAGGAAATCGACCTGAAAAACTGGAAGGGCAATCTGAAGAATTCCGGTTTCCTGCCGGAGGAACGGGCCTGGATGAGCGACTTGCTGGGGCGCGTGGGCTGGTGCGATGTCTGGCGTACCCTGTACCCGGATCAGCCCGGCTACAGCTGGTGGAGCAACCGCGGTCAGGCTTATGCCAAGGATGTGGGCTGGCGTATCGATTACCACATCGTCACCCCGTCCTTGATGGCCTTGGCCAAAAGCGCATCGGTCTACAAGGAGGAGAAGTTTTCCGACCATGCGCCGCTGATTGTGGATTACGCGCTGGAGCTGCCAGCCTGAGCGCTGCCGGGCGCTGCTTGATGAATTTGTGTTGAGCCGGTTGCGATTGCTAACACATCGCAATGATTGTCTTCACCGGTGGCAGCTTGCCGGGACTAGGATGAAGGCATCGGGGCAGATTGCCTGCGCTGCCTTTGGCCTGCCGCAGGTGAGCGTGAACAACACTTATCTCAGGACGCGCCATGAAACATCGTCTGCTGTTTTGCTTGCTGGCATTGACCGCCGCCACCCCAGCGATGGCGGCCAATGTCGGTATTTCGGTCAATATCGGAGAGCCGGGCTTTTACGGCCAGCTGGATATTGGTGATTATCCGCCACCGGCCTTGTTGTACCCGCAACCGGTGATTGTCAGCCCGGTGGTGGTGGCACAGCCACCCATCTACCTGCGGGTGCCACCGGGCCATGCCCGGCACTGGGATCGCTATTGCAGCCGTTACCATGCCTGTGATCGCCGGGTGTATTTCGTGCAGGACCAGTGGTATCGCCAGGAATATGCGCCGCGCTATCTGCGCGAGCACCCGCATGGTCACCATGACAATGGTTGGCATGAGGGCGATGACCACCGCGGGCATGGACCACGGGACGGACGTCCGGACGAGCCCTGGCCGGACCAGGGTGGACCGGGCCGCCACTGAGCTTGTCGTTTTCCCTTGCACACCGCCGGTCATGCCGGCGGTTTTGCATTCTGTGGCAAAGCGTTCTAGCCTGTGCTCAGAATGACAAACCCGTCCTGTCAGACAGGGCGCAACCACGGTGCAGCATGAGTACGCCTGATGCACCGGCAACAAGCAAGGGTGATGATGCTGGACGATGATGATGTGGTGCTGATTACCGTGCCCGGGTGGGGTAATTCCGGTGACAAGCACTGGCAAACCCTGTGGGAGCTGACCTACCCGCTGGCGCGGCGCGTGCAGCAGCAGGACTGGCTGTACCCGGAGCGTGAAGCATGGGTGGCGGCGCTGGATCAACTGGTGCGGGACACGCCCGGCCGTATCGTGCTGGCAGCACACAGTCTGGGCTGTCATACCACGGTAGCCTGGCTGCGTAAGGTGGATTATGTTACCCAGCGGCGCATCAAGGGCGTGCTGCTGGTGGTACCACCGGCACTGCCGATTACCGAGGCAAGGGCGCGCGCCAGTGGCGAACTGCCGGCTGCTGCGGCCATGCCGGCTTTTACCGGTTTCGAACAACCTGACGCTGGCGCATTGCCGGTTCCTGCGGTGATGGTGGCCAGCAGGGATGATCTGTTTTGTGATTTCGCCGCTGCCGAGTTAATGGCATCTGGCTGGGGCGTGCGCTTGCTGGATGCCGGCAAGGTCGGTCACATGGGCAGTCATGCCGGGCTGGGTAGCTGGGCGGCTGGCCAGCAGTTGTTGCAGCGTTTCATCCTGGCCTGAACTGGCCTGTGACGAAAAACCGCCGTCCCGGATAGCGAAGACGGCGGTTTTTTCATGGTGGTAACTTGGTTAACTTAGCGGGCGACCGGGCGCTCCGGGTCGCTGCACCATTCGCTCCATGAGCCCGGATACAAGCGGCTGCCGGTCAGCCCGGCATGTTCCATCGCCAGCAGGTTGTGGCAGGCGGTGACGCCGGAACCGCACTGATGCACGATTTCTTCCGGGCTGATGCCAGCCAGTACGGCCTCCCATTCGCTGCGCAGGGTGGCAGGGTCCTTGAAGCGGCCGTTGCCATCCAGATTGTGCTGGAAGAAGCGGTTGCGTGCGCCGGGGATGTGGCCGCCGACCGGATCCATGGTTTCGCCTTCGCCACGGAAGCGCTCCGGACTGCGGGCATCCACCACGACAAAATCCTGTTCTTCCAGATTAGCCAGTACCTGATCGGCATCGACGGTTTCGATCAGGCTGGCCTTCACCGGGAAGCGGCGCGGCATATGGCGCTTCTTGTCGGTTTCCAGCGTGGCACCGGCCTGTTGCCAGGCCTGGATGCCGCCATCCAGTACCGCTACCGCAGCATGGCCCAGCCAGCGCAGCAGCATCCAGGCGCGGGCGGCGTACATGCCTCCGGCGTCGTCATAGCACACTACTTGCACATCGGCGGTAATGCCGGCGGCACCCAGGTCCACCGCCAGACGCTGGCCGTCCGGCAGCGGGTGACGGCCATTGCTGCCGGTTTTCACGCCGGACAGGTGGTAATCCAGGTTGAGGTAAAGGGCACCGGGAATATGGCCGGCTTCGTAAGCATGCGAGCCGTATTCCGGGTCGGTCAGCTGGAAGCGGCAGTCGAGGATGACGGTGTGCTCCGGGTCCAGTGTCTGTAACTGGGTCGGGCTGATGAGGGTGGTGTACATCGGCAACTCCTGTGTGAGTGGTGGGCGGGTCGGGTCGACCTGCCGGTCTCCGGAGGAGCCGCTTACGAGCCGGCCCAGGGGCCGGCTTGAAAGCGGTTCCGCGTCATCGCTGGTGGTGTTTGCCACCAGCATGATCGCTCTAGCCTACACAGAAGCCATGGCTGCGGGCAAGTTGCCGGGGATGGCGCGCTCAGCTGGCAGCTTGCTCCAAGAGGGCAGTGCGCAGCAGCCCGGCCAGTTGCGGCTGGCTGTGGTCGGCCCCTTCGCGCTGCGGGCTGGCCCAGATCGGGCTGGGGAAATGGGCATCATCGGCAAAGCGCGGAATCACATGCCAGTGCAGGTGCGGAACCACATTGCCCAGGCTGGCCAGATTGATCTTGTCTGGCTGCATGACGTGGCGGATGGCCTTTTCGGTGCGCAATACCCAGTCAAGCACATGGGCGCTGTCGGCCGGAGGCAGGTCACTCATTTCGCGTACATGCTGTTTCCAGATGACGCGGCAAAAGCCGGGATAGCCGGCTTCTTCTACCAGCAAGACCCACAGACGGGCATCTTCGTACAGCAATTCGCCGGCAGGCAGGGTGCAAAGCGGACAAGTCATGAGCGGATCGCCTTATTCTGTTGAAGGATGTCGCTCATTCTACCGTGCCACGGCCTTGCGGTTTTTTTTCGTCTGTTATACTGATTCCACTGTCCGCATGTTCAGTCCTGTCATGCGGAATGGCTATCCTGTACAAGACATCCCGTCGCTAACCCCCTGGAAATACTGTGTGAATCTGGTTCAGAACCTGATGGTGATTGCCGTACTGATTTTGATCAGTGCCTTCTTTTCCGTATCGGAAATCTCGCTGGCGGCGGCACGCAAGATCAAACTGCGGCAAATGGCCGAAGAGGGCGACGTGCGTGCCGAACGCGTGCTGGCCTTGCAGGCGCAGCCGGGCTTGTTCTTTACCGTGGTGCAGATCGGCCTGAATGCCGTGGCCATCATGGCCGGTATCATGGGCGAGGCGGCCTTTACCCCCTATTTTGCCCAGGCACTGCATCTGGTGTTTTCCGCCGACTGGGTAGAACGGGTCAGCTTTCTGCTGTCTTTCGTCACTGTCACGGCGCTGTTCGTACTGTTTGCCGACCTGATGCCCAAGCGCTTGGGCATGTCGGCACCGGAGCAGATTGCGGTGCGCGTGGTACGGCCGATGCAGGCCTGTGTGCGGCTGTTCATGCCCTTGGTGTGGCTGTTCAACAGCCTGGCCAATGCCTTGTTCCGCCTGTTTGGCCTGCCCACCGCGCGGCCGGACGACCTGACGCCGGACGATATCGTGGCGATGATGGAAGCCGGGGCCGAGGCTGGCGTGCTGCAGGAGCAGGAACATCACCTGATCGAAAACGTGTTCGAGCTGGAAAGCCGCACCGTGCCGTCGTCGATGACGGCGCGGGAAAGCGTGGTGTATTTCACCCTGCAGGAAGAAGAAGCCAGCATCAAGCGCAAGATTGCCGAAAGCCCGCATGCCAAGTATCTGGTATGTGACGGCGTGGTGGATGCTGTCGTTGGCTATGTGGATTCCAAAGACATCCTGACCCGGCTGGTGAACCAGCAAAGCGTGTCGATCAAGCGCGAGCTGACCATCCGCAACGTGCTGATCATCCCGGACAGCCTGACCCTGTCCGAGCTGCTGGAGCGCTTCAAGGCCTCGCGCGAGGACTTTGCCGTGGTGATGAACGAGTACGCGCTGGTGGTGGGCATCATCACGCTGAACGACGTGATGAGCACGGTGATGGGCGACCTGGTGTCGCAAAGCCAGGAAGACCAGATCGTGCAGCGTGATGCCGACAGCTGGCTGGTGGATGGCGCCTCGCCGGTGGAAGATGTGCTGCGCGCGCTGGATATCGATGGCTTCCCGGATGACGAGAACTACGAAACCATTGCCGGTTTCATGATGTACATGCTGCGCAAGATTCCCAAGCGCACCGACCATGTCGAGTACGCCGGCTACAAGTTTGAAGTGGTGGACATCGACAATTACCGTATCGACCAGCTGCTGGTCACCCGTGTGCAGGCACCCGCTCCGGCTGGGGGCTGAGGCGGTTACGAACGCTTACACGGGCTTACAAGAGTCTCACAGACGCGCAGCTTTCCCCTCCCTAAGATGCAGTTCATGGAGACAGCAAACACGCTGCCCCCGGAACCCAACAAAGTCGCCTTACGGGAGAATGACCATGAAAAAGATCGCCGCCCTTGCCCTTGCCGCCGTGTTTGGTCTGGCTTCCGCTGCCGGTTTTGCTGCCGATGCCTCTGCTCCGGCTGCTAAGCCTGCTGTCGCTGCGCCGGCCAAGGCCCATGCCAAGGCACACCATGGCAAGAAAAAACATCATCAGGTGAAGAAGGCCCGCAAGGCCGCTTCGGCACCTGCCGCACAAAAGGCACAAGCTGCCAAAAAGCATGTGCACAAGCATCACCACCGCCATGCGGTGAAGCATCACCAGCATGCCCCGCGCAAGCTGAACCAATAAGCCATAAGCCGCACAGCGGCAGCTCACTCGCAGTATGTAGTGCTCAAGCAAGAGGAGGCGCAAGCCTCCTTTTGCTTTTGGCTAGTCCGGAATGACCGGTCTGATCTGGCGCAATATCAGGTCAGACAATCTTAATGCTTATGTCATTGCATGGCATCATGCTGGCTCTGCCAATACGGGCCGGATGGGCTGATGCTGACACTCTACCAATTCCCCTTTTCCCATTTTTGCGAAAAAGCCTGCTGGGCGCTGGACCTCAAGCAGCAGCCCTACCGCGCGGTCAACCTGTTACCTGCCTTGCATCTGGCCTGGAGCCGGCGCATGTCCAGTGCCAGTTCACTGCCCATTTTGCGTGACGGGCCGTATATCGTGCAGGATTCGTCCGCCATCATCGACTATCTGGACCAGCGCTGGCCACAGCATGGCCTGACACCGACAGACGGGAACCTGGCCCGTCAGGCGCGGCAATGGGAGCAATGGCTGGGCGATGAAATCGGCGTGCCCTTGCGCTTGTGGTTCTATTCCCACGTACTGCGTCAGCGTCAGTACGCGATGGCTTTTCTGTTACGTGGCGCGTCGCGTGGCCAGGGACTGGTGTTTCAGGCGCTGTTCGGCCTGATCCGCCATGCCATGTTTTACAAGATGCGGATCAACCCGCAGAGCGCTGCTGCTGCCTTGCCACAGCTGGAGCGGGCACTGGATACGCTGGAAGCTGCCTTGCAAGGGCGGGATTATCTGGTGGGGGATGCCTTCTGCCGGGCCGATCTGACCGCCGCTTCCCTGCTGTGGCCGATGCTGCCGTGGAGTGGTGATGAGACGGCAATGCAGGCCTGCCTGCCCGAGGTGATCAGGCAATGGCGGCAGGGCTTCACGCAGCGTCCGCTGTATGGCTGGCTGCAGCGCACCTACCGCTTGCATCGCCCCGTCTCTTGCATTCAGCCATGAAAAAACCGCAGGCCGGAGCCTGCGGTTTGTAGGGTAATACCAGGGTGATGGCTTACAGCAGCACGCGTTCGATACCACCGTTGCGGGCTTTTTCCACGTAGTCCTTCATCCAGTTCTTGCCCAGGATGTGCTTGGCCATTTCCACCACGATGTAGTCGGCTTCGGTGCCGGTATCCGGGCTGTAGCGCGACAGGCCCTGCAGGCAGGACGGGCAGGAAGTGAGAATCTTCACCGGCTGTTCGGTTGCACCGATCTTGGCCAGATCCTTGTTGATTTCCTCTTCCTTGCGCGAGCGCACCTGGGTGGCAATGTCCGGACGGCTGGCGGCAAAGGTGCCGGATTCGCCGCAGCAACGGTCGTTCAGCGTCACGCCACCGCCCAAGAGCTTGTTGGCCACGTCCAGTGGCTGGTAGGCCTTCATCGGAGTGTGGCAGGGGTCGTGGTACATATACTTCTGACCGCCAATCCCGTCCAGCTTCAGGCCCTTCTCCATCAGGTATTCATGGATGTCGATGATGCGGCAGCCCGGGAAAATGTCCTCGAAGCGGTATTTCGCCAGCTGGTCGTAGCAGGTGCCACAGCTCACCACCACGGTCTTGATGTCCAGGTAGTTCAGCGTGTTGGCCAGACGGTGGAACAGCACGCGGTTTTCCGTGGTGATGGCCTCGCCCTTGTCGGCGTAGCCTGCCGACGTTTGCGGGTAACCACAGCACAGATAGCCCGGCGGCAGCACGGTCTGGGTGCCGACATGCCACAACATGGCCTGGGTGGCGAGGCCCACCTGGCTGAACAGGCGTTCCGAGCCGCAGCCGGGGAAGTAGAACACCGCTTCGGCATCTTCCGCCACTTGCGGGTTGCGGATGACCGGCACCACATTGGCATCCTCCACATCCAGCAGCGCACGGGCGGTTTTCTTCGGCAGGCCGCCCGGCATCGGCTTGTTGATGAAGTGAATGATTTGTTCCTTCACCGGTGCCTTGCCGACGGTGGACGGCGGCTGCTTGGTTTGTCCGCCGGTCAGGTGCAGCTTCTTGCCCACGCTGTAACCCAGGCGCTGTGCCTTGTAGGCAAAGCCGACCAGGCCGCCACGGATGGCCTTGATGGTGGACGGGTCCTTGACGGTGAGGAAGGCCATGCCCAGCGCGGTGCCGGGGTTGAAGCGTTTGTTGCCGGTCTTGCGCAGGAAATTGCGCATGGCCACCGATACATCGCCGAAGTCGATCTTCACCGGGCAGGGTTTCACGCAGCGGTGACATACCGTGCAGTGGTCGGCCACATCGGACAGCTCGTCAAAGTGCTTCAGGCTGACGCCACGGCGGGTTTGTTCTTCGTACAGGAAGGCCTCGGTCAGCAGGCCGACGCCAAGAATCTTGTTGCGCGGGCTGTACAGCAGGTTGGCGCGCGGTACGTGGGTGGAGCACACCGGTTTGCACTTGCCGCAACGCAGGCAGTCCTTGACGCTGTTGGAAATGGCACCAATGTCGGATTGTTCCAGAATCAGCGATTCCGCACCCAGCAGCGAGAACGACGGAGTGTAGGCCATGGTGAGGTCGGCACCGGGCAACAGCTTGCCGCGGTTGAAATGACCGTTGGGGTCCACGCGTTGCTTGTAGGCGCGGAAGGGGGCGATTTCCTCTTCGGTGAGGAATTCCAGCTTGGTGATGCCGATGCCGTGTTCGCCGGAAATCACGCCGTTCAGGCTGCGTGCCAGTTCCATGATGCGGGCCACCGCCTTGTGGGCGGTTTGCAGCATGTCGTAGTCGTCGGAGTTGACCGGCAGGTTGGTATGCACATTGCCGTCACCGGCATGCATGTGCAGCGCCACGAACACGCGGCCGCGCAGCACTTTCTGGTGCAGTGCGTGCACGGCGTCCAGAATCGGCGCATCGGCCTTGCCGGAGAACAGGTTTTCCAGATCGTTCAGCAACTCGTCCTTCCAGCTGACGCGCAGCTGGAAGTCACGCATGGCGATGAACACGCTGGACGGGCTGGCATTGGCATCCACCAGCGGTGCATCCGGCCACAGGCTGCGGTACTGGGCAAACGGGGCATCCAGATTGTCCAGCAACCACTGCCAGCGCTGACGCAGGGTGGCAATCAGCTCCAGTGCGGAGCTGCGACGCTCGCCGATGATTTCGTCGGCCGAAACGGCACCGCCTTCGGTATCCACCGGCAGGTTGCCCTGGAAGTATTCGCTCAGCGTATCCAGCAGGCGCAGCTTGTTGGCGACGGATAGCTCGATATTGATGCGTTCGATGCCGTCGGAGTAATCGCCCAGGCGCGGCAGCGGAATCACCACGTCTTCGTTGATCTTGAAGGCATTGGTATGGCGCGAGATGGCGGCAGTGCGCGAGCGGTCCAGCCAGAACTTCTTGCGCGCTTCCGGGGTGACGGCAATAAAGCCTTCGCCGGTACGGGCATTGGCAAAGCGCACCACCTGGCTGGCGGCTTCGGCTACTGCGTTTTCATCGTCGCAGACAATGTCGGCGATCAGCACCATTTTCGGGCGGCCCTTGCTCTTGGCCTTGGTGGCATAACCCACGGCACGTACATAGCGCCAGTCCAGGTGTTCCAGACCTGCCAGTTGCACACCGGCAGCATGACCGGCACCGCCTTGCTTGAAGTAGTCGGTGATTTCGACAATGGCCGGGGTGGCCTGGGCCACGGTGCCGAAGAATTCCAGACACACGGTGCGGGTGTGCGCCGGCATGCGGTGCAGCACGAAGCGCGCGCTGGTGATGATGCCGTCGGTACCTTCCTTCTGTACGCCAGGCAGGCCGGCCAGGAATTTGTCGGTCACGTCCTTGCCCAGGCCGACCTTGCGGAAGGTGGGGCCGGGGATGTCCAGCTGCTCGGTGGACAGGACGGTCTTGTCGTCTTCCTTGTAGCGGGTGATGCGGAAGCTGGCCACGTCCACGTCGTGGATCTTGCCGTAGTTGTGGCCCACCCGTTCGATAAACATCCAGTTACCGTTGGGGTCCACCATTTTCCAGCTGGCCAGGTTGTCCAGCGCAGTCCCCCACAGCAGGGCTTTCTTGCCGCCGGCATTCATGGCGACGTTGCCGCCAATACAGGAGGCTTCGGCGGAGGTGGGGTCCACGGCAAATACCAGGCCGGCAGCACTGGCTGCCTCGGCCACGCGGGCGGTGACCACACCGGCACCACACTGGATGGTGGCGCGCTGGCCATCCAGGCCGGGCAGGGCGATGTATTCCACGCCGTTGTGCTGCACCAGCTTTTCGGTGTTGATGACGGCGCTGCGGCGGTCCAGCGGCACGGCACCGCCGGTGTAGCCGGTACCACCGCCACGCGGGATGATGGTGAGTTCCAGCTCGATCAGCGCCCGCACCAGCGGCGCGATTTCTTCTTCGGTATCCGGTGACAGCACTACGAAGGGGTATTCCACGCGCCAGTCGGTGGCGTCGGTCACGTGCGAGACACGAGCCAGGCCATCAAACAGGATGTTGTCGCGGCGGGTGTGGCGGCTGAGCTTTTTCAGGATGGCCTGACGCAGTTCGCGGGTTTCGGCAAATTGCTGCTCGAAGGCATTCACCGCCTGGCGGGCGGCGGCAATCAGCTGGCCTACCTTGTCATTGCCTTCGCGGCGCTTTTCCACTTCCTGCAGGCGGTGGTGCATGGCTTCCACCAGCGCGGACAGGCGCTTGGGGTTGTCCAGCAGGTCGTCTACCAGGTAGGGGTTACGGTCCACTACCCAGATATCCCCCAGCACTTCAAACAACATGCGGGCAGAACGGCCGGTCTTGCGCTCGCTGCGCAACTCTTCCAGCAGCGCCCACATGGGTGCGCCCAGAAGCCGGATGAAGATTTCCCGGTCCGAATACGATGTGTAGTTATAGGGGATCTCGCGGAGACGCTGATGGGTGCTGGTGGTCATGGTCCGTGCTGCTGTAATTGTTTGAATACATTGGCGGCTAGTTTAGCCCAATTGCTGCGTTGCGAAAAATGCCGTTCACGTCATTTTTACATTTTGATATAAAGATACCGACCTGTTCTGGATGTTGTCCGACAAAACAGGCCCGTCTACCTTAAGGTATTGCCACAAAAGGAAAAGCCCCTGTCATTAGCAGGGGCTGTGGTGTTTTGGCGGCAGTTTCACGGCTGTGTGACAGCCAGCTGTGCAGCCAGACGCACGGCTTCATACAGGCTGCCCGGATCGGCACGGCCGGTGCCGGCCAGGTCCAGCGCCGTGCCGTGGTCCACCGAGGTGCGGATGATGGGCAGACCCAGCGTGATGTTGATGCCGGCCCCGAAGCTGGCGTGCTTGAGTACCGGCAGGCCCTGGTCGTGGTACATGGCCAGTACCGCATCAGCCGTGGCCAGCTTGTCCGGGTTGAACAGGGTGTCAGCCGGTAGCGGGCCGATCAGCTGCATGCCTTCGGCGCGCAAGTCTTGCAATACCGGTTCGATGACGTCGATTTCCTCACGTCCCATGTGGCCGGATTCCCCTGCATGCGGGTTGAGGCCCGCCACCAGAATGCGCGGATTCTGCAGCCCGAACTTGTGCTGCAAATCGCCATGCAGGATGCGGATGACGGCTTCCAGCTCCGGTTTGGTGATGGCGTCGGCCACGGCACGCAGCGGCAGATGGGTGGTGACCAGCGCCACCCGCATGCCGGCCCCGGCCAGCATCATCACCACGCGCGGGGTGGCGGTGTGTTCTGCCAGATATTCGGTATGGCCACTGAATGGCACGCCTGCATCGTTGATCACGCCCTTGTGTACGGGAGCGGTTACCATGCCGGCAAACTCACCGGACAGACAGCCGGCAATGGCGGCATCCAGCGTATCCAGCACATAACGGCCATTGCGCTTATCCAGCACGCCCGGCGCGACTGGTGCGGCCAGCGGTACGTGCAGCACTTCCAGCGTACCTGCCGCAGGGGCGGGCTGGCCGGGCCGGTAAGGCATGAATTGCTGCTGATGCAGGCCCAGCAGCGCAGCACGCTGTTGCAACAGGGGCAGGTCGGCAATCACCACCAGCCGGGCATCTACCGTGAGGCGGCCCAGGGTGAGTACCAGATCCGGGCCGATGCCGGCCGGTTCTCCGGCGGTGACAGCCAGCAGGGGGCGTGCCGCAGTCATGGCTTACTTGTCGTCCAGGCGCTGTTCGACAAAGGCGGAATCACGCAGCTGACGCACCCAGTCCAGATAAGCCTGGTCCAGCTTGCGCATGCGCAGCTGCTGCTTGATGGTCTGGCGCTCGCGATCGGCGGAGACATCCTGGTTGCGCTTGGCATCCACCAGGATCAGGTGCCAGCCAAACGGGCTGCGTACCGGCTCGGATACGGTGCCCACCGGCAGGGCCAGCATGGCTTTTTCGAATTCCGGCACCATGTCGCCCTTGTTCACCCAGCCCAGATCGCCGCCTTTGACATTGCTGCCGTCTTCGGAATACAGCTTGGCCATTTCGGCAAACTTGGCACCGCGCAGAATACGGTCGCGGATTTGCAGGATGCGGTTCTTGGCGTCGGTATCGGAAACCGCTTCATTGGTGCGGATCAGGATATGCGAGGTGTGGTATTGCTCGACCACCAGCGGCTGGTTGCCGCCACGCTTCTCGATCAGCTGGAAAATCATGAAGCCTTGCGGTGTACGAATGACGCCGGTGTGCTGGCCCGGGTTGAGGCTGTCCAGCAGCGATACGAATTCCTGCGGCAAGGTGGCAGCCGGACGCCAGCCCAGATCGCCACCCTTGATGCCGTTCGGTGCATCGGAGTAAGTGGCTGCCACCTTGGCAAACGGCTGCTTGTCATTCAGCTCGGCCAGTGCCTTGCTGGCCTTGGCCGCCAGGTTATCCAGCTGCTTGGCGTCGGCACGCTCCGGGGTGCTGACCAGAATGGTGGCCAGGTGGTATTCGTTGCGATTGGCACTCTGGGCACTTTTCAGTACCTGATCCACTTCGCTGTCAGTCACATTGATGCGCGAGCCGATTTCATTGTTTTTCAGACGGGCCAGAATGATTTCGCGGCGGATTTCCTCACGGAAGCGGGCAAACGGCACGCCTTCCTTGGCCAGCTGCGCTTGCAGGCCTTTTACGTCCAGCTTGTTCTGCTTGGCCAGGTCGGCAATGGCCAGGTCCAGGTCATGGTCATCCACGCGGATGCCGTTGCTGTTGGCGTATTCCAGCTGTGTCTGCTCGGTAATCATCTGCTCCAGCACCTGATGCGCCAGAACGTCACGCGACGGCGGGGTGACATTCTGTCCTTTCAGTTGCTGGATGACGGCATCAATACGGTTTTGCAGGTCCAGATTGGTGATGACGGTCTTGTTGACCACCGCCACGATGCGATCCATTTCATTGACCGGGTTGGCCGGTGCTGCGTGGGTCGTCTGGACGAATGTTGCAATCAACAGAGCAAGCAGGGTTTTTTTCATGGTCAATTGGATCGGATATCGGAAATGTTGGAGTAGCCCGGGATGGCCAGCTTAAGGTCGGATGTCGGGCTGCTGCCCAGACTGCCCAGACCACGCAATTCCAGCTGGAAGAAAATACCGGTGCTCTTGGAGGCGGAAGAAATGGTGGTTGCCAGGGTGTTGGTACGCTTCACCACCACACGCGCCGTCCAGCAGCCGTCGTTGTACTCTACCCCGAGCAGATGCTCAAGTGGCTTGCTGTCGATCAGGGAATAGCTCTCGCGGCCCACGGCATACCATTGACGCACGATAGGCCATTGCACACCCAGGTCGACCATGCGTAGCGGGCCGTATTGGGTTGTATCACCAATTTGGTCGTAACGGCCATAGCGGTAGCGCAGGCTGACGGTTTTGCCCGGAGCCGGGTTGTAGCGCACTTGCAGATTGTAGCGCTGGGTTTTGGCCAGATCCTGGTTGTACTCATAGGTACTGTCCAGACGCCAGGCCTGGTCAAGATCGCCGCCCAGGCTACCCAGCAGGCCTTTGCTGTTGTTCTGCAGGGTGATCTGGTTGCCGTACAGCGAGGTGTCTTCGTTGCGGAAGTAATAGCGCTGACCCAGCATCAGGCGCAGCCGTTCGATACCGGTTTCAGCACTGATCAGGCGGCTGGTCAGCGCTGCGGTCAGCTGGTTGGCGGCATTGATGCGGTCCCAGCTGGAAAAGCGGTTTTCCGAGAACAGCTGGGCGAAGTTGAAGTCGTTTTCCGAGCTGTCAAAGTTCGGAATCTTGCTTTGGTCTTTGGCCGGGATGTAAACGTAGAACAAACGCGGTTCCAGCGTTTCCACATAATTGCTGCCATTGAAGCTGGTGTCGCGCTCGAAGTGCAGGCCGGAATCGGTGCTGAAAATCGGCAAGGTGCGGGTAATGGTGCTGCCCGGTGTCGTATTGTTACCCAGCGGATTCAGGTCGTACTTGGTGTAATTGACGCCGAACTTGGGGCGGAAGAAGCCCCAGCTCTTGTCCAGCAGATTCCAGGTGATACTGGGATAGGCGACAAAACGGTCACCGGTCTGCAAGGTGGGGTGTGAGAAACGCGTCAGGTCGCCTTGCAGATTGAAGCTGAAGCTGGATGGCAGCTGCTGGTTTGCCACCAGGGTCAGCTGCGGTAGGCGGGCATAGGGCTGGTCGGCCGGAATCAGCGGGTCTTCCAGCGTCTGGTAGCGCTGCACGCGCAGCATGGCTTCCAGATTACCGCCTTGCCAGCTGGTGTTGTACTTGGTCCAGGCTTGGCGCAGAAGGTTGACATTGATGGCCTGCAGGGTGCGGTCACCAAAGTCGTCGAAGTATTTCGTGTCGGAGACGTAGTTGTAGTCGTAGCCAAAGGTCAGCCCCGGCAGCAGGTTTTGCTTGTGAGTGGCATACCAGGCGTAGCGATTGGTGTGGGTCAGCTTGTCGTTGCGCAGCTGCTCGGTATAAATGCTGCCCTCGTAGTCCGGCTCCAGGTAACGGAACTCACCGGCCAGCATGGTGCCCCGCTTGAGGTTGATGTGCGGGGTGAGGGTGGCATCGAAATTGGGCGCGATGTTCCAGTAGTAGGGCAGCGCAATGTCAAAACCGGTGGTGCCGGAACGGAAGGTGGGCGTAAGCAGGCCGGATTTGCGGCTGCCATCCAGCGGGAAGTCGATCCAGGGTGTGTACAGGATGGGGACGCCCTGGAATTCCAGCCGGGCATTGCGGGCAACACCGATATTGGTGGCGTAGTTCAGGTCCAGCGTGGAGGACTTCAGATACCACGAGTCATCCCCCACCACGCAGGAGTTGACCCGGCTGTTGATCAGGCGGTACTGATCCGGCCCGGTGAACTGGGCTTCACTGCCATCGCCACGGAAGGCAATGCCGGATTGCGCCAGGCTGCGCTTGGCACCGCCGGGCTTGTTATTGGTATCCGGGCTGCCCATCTGGAAGGAAGGCTGCTGGGCCGAACCGGTATGTTCGTCCATCCAGTAGTCAAGCGTGGTGCCGGTGACAACGTCCTTGTCACGCGTCAGACGGAAGTGGTTGCCCGCCTTCACCCGGTTTTGTTGCTGGTAGTAGTCCAGCCAGTCCGCTTCCAGGGTCTGGTTGTCGCGAATCACCACCACATCGCCACTGGCTTTCAGCTTGTCCTGCATCTGCCCGTCCATGTGGTCGGCAGTGACATGCGTCTGCCCCTGGGTGGTGGGCGTGGTATTAAGCGCTTCCGGCGCATTGTCTGCGGCCTGGGCGGCAGAAACCGAGAAAGCGGCTGCCAGAGCCAGCGTCATTTTCGTGGGCTGCAGTTTGAGCATGCACAAAGCCATATCGTGTGGACAGGTGAGCAGGTTAAAATCAGCAGATTCTATCAGCATCGTGACGAACCGACATGCAACGTTTGGAACAACTCAAGAGCTGGCTTGACAGCCTGTATCCGCAAACCGACATCATGGTGGAGTTTGCCGCGGCCGACGCCGACTTCCGTCGCTACTTCCGTGCCCACTTCCCGGATGGCACTTCGCGCATCGTCATGGATGCGCCGCCAGAGAAAATGGACACCGATCCTTACGTGAAGGTTCGTGAGATTTTTTCGGTGGTGAATGTCCCGCAGATCATCGCCCGTGACCGCGAGCAAGGCTTCATGTTGTTGGAGGATCTGGGCAAGATCACTCTGCTGGCCGCACTGGAACATGACACACGTCCGCTGGTGCATCGTCATCTGCTGCTGGAGGCGGTGGATACCCTGCTGGCCCTGCAGCAAGCCAGCCGTCCCGATGTGTTGCCAGAGTACGACGAAGCCTTGCTGCGCCGGGAACTCAGCCTGTTTCCGGAATGGTATTGCGCCAAGGAACTGGGCAAACCGCTCAACTTCGCGCAGCGCCAGTTATGGGATGCCGGCTGTGAAAAACTGCTGGCGGCCATCCTGCCGCAAAACAAGGTTTTCGTGCATCGCGACTTCATCGTGCGCAACCTGATGCTGACCTCCGGCCATCCCGGCGTGCTGGATTTCCAGGACGCGGTATATGGCCCGATCAGCTACGATCTGGTGTCCTTGCTGCGCGATGCCTTCATCGAGTGGGAAGAGGATTTCGTGCTGGATATCGCCATCCGTTACTGGGAAAAAGCCCGGGCCCTTGGCTTGCCGGTGCCGGAAAGCGTGGATGATTTCTACCGTGATTTCGAATGGATGGGCGTGCAGCGCCACCTGAAAGTGGCCGGAATCTTTGCAAGACTTTACCACCGTGACGGCAAGGAAAAGTACCGTAGCGAGATTCCGCGCTTCATCAAATACCTCAAACGCACCACCCGCCGCTATCAGGAACTGGCTCCGCTGTATCAGTTGCTGCTGCAACTGGTGGGCAAGGACGAGACCGATGCCGAGCTGCAATCGGCCTACCCGGTACTGAGCGTCAAGGGCTGATGGCGTGGGCATGAAAGCGATGATTCTGGCGGCCGGTCGTGGCGAGCGCATGCGCCCGCTGACCGACCACACGCCCAAACCCTTGCTGCCGGCTGGTGGCAGGCCGCTGATCGAGTGGCATATCCGCCGTCTGGCGGCAGCGGGTATCCGCCAGTTGGTGATCAACCACGCCTGGCTGGGTGCGCAAATCGAACAGGTGCTGGGTGACGGCAGTCGCCTTGGTGTGGAGATTGCCTACTCGCCGGAGAGTACCGCGCTGGAAACGGCCGGTGGCATTGCCACCGCGCTGCCCTTGCTGGGCGATGCACCTTTCCTGGTGGTGAATGGCGATGTGCTGAGCGATGTCGATTTCACCACCTTGCAGCAACAGGCAGCACAGCTGGATGGCAGAACCCGTCTGGCCCACCTGCTGCTGGTGGACAATCCGCCGCACAATCCGGCCGGTGATTTCGGCCTGCTGGATAATGGCCTGCTGGCAGCCAGGCCAGATGCGGGTAACGGGCTGACCTTCTCCGGCATTGCCGCCTACCATCCGACCCTGTTTGCCGATACGCCCGCCGGCCAGCCGGCCAAGCTGGCACCGCTGCTGCGTGCCGCCATGGCGCCAGGGCAGGTGAGTGGCAATCGGCTGGATGGACTGTGGCTGGATGTGGGCACGCCGGAACGGCTGGCCGAGGCTGATGCCATTGCCGCGGGCTGGCCAGCGTGAGTCGGCGCATTCTGGGGGTGGACCCCGGTAGCCGCATTACCGGTTTCGGCGTGATCGACCTGATTGGCCAGCAGCGTCATTATGTGGCTTCCGGCTGCATCCGCACTCCGCAGGGTGCGCCGCTGGCCGAGCGCATCAAGGTCATCATCGACGGGCTGTTCGGCGTGATCGACACCTATCAGCCACACGAAGCGGCCATCGAGCAGGTGTTCGTCAACGTCAATCCGGCGGCCACGCTGATGCTGGGCCAGGCGCGTGGTGCCTGTGTTTCCGCCTTGGTGTTGCGCAATCTGGCTGTCTCGGACTACACCGCCTTGCAGGTCAAGCAATCGGTGGTCGGTCATGGCAAGGCGGCCAAGGAGCAGGTGCAGCACATGGTGGTGCGCATGCTCAATCTGTCCGGCACGCCACAGGCCGATGCGGCTGATGCGCTGGCCGTGGCGCTGGCACATGCCAACCTCAGTGGCGGTGCCATCGGCCAGCTGGCACGGCAGGGCCTGAAAGTGCGTGGCGGGCGTCTGGTTTAGCGCAAGCACAGTTGGTCGTGGCTGCGCTATGCTGTGGTCATCGTCCTGACGGAGCACTGCATGCCCCCTTCTCCTGTTGCCATCGAACCGCAAGCGGCTGATCTGGCGCATCATCCGGTGCGCTGGTGGCTGGCCACCCGGCCTGCCTTTCTCACCATCACCCTGGCCGGTGCATTGCTTGGCATCGCCGCCAGCGGCTGGGCAGCATTGCAACAGCACTGGCCCTTGGCACTGCTGGGCCTGATCCTGGCCTTGCTCACCCATGCTGCGGTCAATGTCATCAATGATGTGGCCGACCATCACAATGGCACGGATGCCGCCAATACCGCGCGGCTGTTTCCGTTTACCGGTGGCAGCCGTTTCATCCAGAACGGTGTGCTCAGCGCCACACAGATGCGTAGCCTCGCCCATGGGCTGTTTGCTCTCGTCATTGCCGGCGGGCTGTATCTGGTCAGCTTGCGTGGCCTGCCGCTCTTGCTGATCGGTGTGGCTGGCGTGCTGCTGGGCTGGGCCTATTCAGCACCGCCCTTGCAGCTGAACAGCCGCGGTCTGGGAGAGCCCAGTGTGGCAGCCTGCTTTCTGTTGTTGCCACAGGGCATGGCGGTATTGCTGACTGGTGGCTGGCAAACCACCTTGCTATGGGCCAGCTTGCCCTATGCCATCCTCACCAGCCTGCTGTTGTATATCAATCAGTTTCCCGATCGCGACGCCGACCGGCATGCCGGCAAATGGCACTGGGTGGTGCGCTTGCCACTGGCGCAGGCCCGCATGGTCTACGGCCTGCTTGTCGTGCTGGCCTATGGCCTGCTGGCCGTACTGGTGTGGCAGCAGCGTCTGCCGCTGCTTGCTGCACTCGGTTTGCTGACCTTGCCGCTGTCCGGCTTTGCCAGCGTGCAGCTGTGGCAGCATGCGGGCGAGCCGTCACACTTGCGCCCGGCCATCATCGCCACCATCATGGCGGCCAATCTGTATCCACTGTTGCTGGCCGTGGCCTTGCTACTGGCCTGAGCAATCAATTTCACCGGAGTATTTTTGTCATGATCGGACGCCTCAGCGGCACTCTTATCGAAAAGCTGCCACCGCAGGTGGTGGTGGACGTCAATGGCGTCGGTTACGAAGTGGATGTGCCGATGACAACGTTTTACCAGCTCCCGGCCCTGGGCCAGAAGGCCACGTTGTTCACCCATCTGGTGGTGCGGGAGGATGCCCACCTGCTGTTCGGTTTTGCCAGCAAGGAAGAACGGGAGACCTTCCGCCAATTGATCAAGGTCAGTGGCATCGGTGCCAAGATTGCGCTGGCCATCCTGTCCGGCATGACGGCGGATGAACTGGCGGTGGCCATTGCCAGTGAGGATATCAAGCGCCTGTCTTCTGTTCCCGGCATCGGCAAGAAAACCGCTGAACGGCTGGTGCTGGAGCTGCGTGGTAAGCTGGCTACCGGTAGTAATCTGGCCGTACCCGGCGGCCTGCCCTTTGCCGCCACGCCGGACGAAAAGAGCGATATCGTCAATGCCCTGCTGGCACTGGGTTACAACGAGAAGGAAGCTGCTGCCGCCACCAAGGGCCTGCCTGCCGACGTGACCGTCAGCGACGGTGTGCGCCTCGCTTTGAAGAATTTGATGAAGGGCTAGCCTGCGGCCTGTTGGGTCAGGTGGTAAGATGGACGGATTCAAAATCCAGCCACCACGGCAGTACCCATGATCGAAACCGACAAGCTGATTGGCGGCGCACCCGAGCGACGCATCGTTACCCAGCAAAGCCTGTCCTCGCAGGAAGAAGCACTGGAGCGCGCGCTGCGCCCCAAGCAGCTGGATGAATATGTGGGCCAGAAGAAGGCACGCGAGCAGCTGGAAATCTTCATCGAGGCTGCCAAGCGCCGTGGTGAAGCGCTGGACCACGTGTTGCTGTTCGGCCCGCCCGGCCTGGGCAAGACCACGCTGGCGCACATTGTGGCGCGCGAGATGGGCGTCAACCTGCGCCAGACCTCCGGCCCGGTGCTGGAACGTGCAGGCGACCTGGCAGCCCTGCTGACCAATCTGGAGCCGCACGATGTGCTGTTCATCGACGAAATCCACCGCCTGAGCCCGGTTGTCGAGGAAATCCTCTACCCGGCGCTGGAGGATTACCAGATCGACATCATGATTGGCGAAGGCCCGGCCGCACGCTCGGTCAAGCTGGACCTGCCGCCCTTTACCCTGGTGGGGGCCACCACCCGTGCCGGCATGCTGACCAATCCACTGCGGGATCGCTTCGGCATTGTGGCGCGGCTGGAGTTTTATACCCCGGAAGAACTGACGCGGATTGTCAGCCGTTCTGCCGGGCTGCTGAATGTCACACTGGGCGAAGACGGCGCTTTCGAGGTGGCACGTCGCTCGCGCGGCACTCCGCGTATTGCCAACCGCTTGCTGCGCCGGGTACGTGACTATGCCGAAGTGAAATCCGACGGCGTTGTCACGGCCCAGGTGGCTGATGCCGCATTGGCCATGCTGGATGTCGACCCGGCCGGTCTGGACGTGATGGACCGCAAGCTGCTGGCTGCCATTCTGGAGAAGTTCGGCGGTGGCCCGGTGGGGCTGGACAATGTCGGTGCGGCCATTGGTGAATCCACTGACACCATTGAAGACGTGATCGAACCCTTCCTGATCCAGCAAGGCTATTTGCAACGTACCCCGCGCGGCCGCATGGCCACGGCACTGGCGTACACCCATTTTGGCCTGCCGCTGAAAGACTAGTCCCATGCAGAAAATCATCATCAAGACCGGGCGTACCTACCCGGCGCTGGCCGAAAAACTGGGTGATTTTGAACACTGGATTGCCCGTGAATTGCAAGCTGCTCCCGATGAGTGGCGCGTGGTGGACGTGCAGCGTGGCGAAACCCTCCCCGCAGTGGAGGACTGCGCCGCGGCGGTGATTACCGGCTCCCCGGCCATGGTCAGCGATCGCGAGGACTGGAGCGTGTCCACCGCACAGTGGCTGCGTCAGGCGGTGGCGCGTGAGATTCCGGTATTGGGTATCTGCTATGGCCACCAGTTGCTGGCTGATGCACTGGGCGGCAGCGTGGGCTATCACCCCAAGGGGCCGGAGGCAGGGGTGGTTGAAGTCAGCCTATTACCTGCCGCAGCAGAAGACCCGCTGTTTGCCGGCATGCCCGCCAGCTTCCCGGCAGCGGTCATTCACTGGCAGTCAGTCAGTGCCTTGCCACCGGGGGCGGTACGGCTGGCAGCCAATGCATTCGAACCCAATCATGCATTCCGCCTGGGTTCGGCCTGGGGCGTACAATTTCATCCCGAGTTCGATCTTGCCGCCCTGGACGCTTATCTGGCGTACCTGGCACCCACGCTGCAAGCGGCAGGTCTGACACCAGAGGCGTTGCGGACAAGGTTGTGCCCCACGCCACAGGCTGCGGCTGTGTTGCAGCGGTTTGCCCGCCTGCTGCAACAGCCGTCGGTCTGAGCGCGGCGCGCTGTACATGAATTGATCTGTTATCTGAACCTGATTTGGTTTTCCAGAAAGGAAACATCATGTTTTATGCACTGTTTGCTGCCATTGTCGTGGTTGCCCTGGCTACTTCGCTGGCAGTAGTGCGTTTTTTTGACCCTGCCATCGTCAAGATCCTGCGTCGTACTCTGGGACAGGATCTGGCCGATGCCTGGCGCTACTACATCAGCTTTGCCATCGTGGTGGCAGGGATATCCGGCGGTGTCCGCCCCTGGAATCTGGAGCAGTATCTGCCGCCCACTGCCGGCAAGGGCAGTACCCAGCTGGAACTGACCGGTGCGCGCTGGGTGCTGGAATTGTGGAACGCGCTGACCGAAACCCTGCGCTCGATGGCGCTGGTGATGTTCCTGTTCTTCATCTGCCTGATGATGGCTTATGTGATTGCCCGTGCGCTGGAATTGCGCCGTGCACGCGAGCTGGAAGCTGGTAAGAACGTGGATGCGTCCGGACGGGAGTGATACTGCATGTTGCAGGTGCTGTTTTTTGACATTGGCATGGCTATTCAGGACAATCGCATAGTGTGAAAAAATGTTAACGAAAGTCCCCGATGAAAAGAACTGCACTCTTTCTGGCGCTGGCAACCTGTTCGGCCAGCTTGTATGCCGCCAATCCCATGCCTGCAGCACAACTCGGTATTGAAGGCTATCACGAGACCTACCACGAGACTGTGGCCGGCGCGAGCTTCATGACAGAAAAGGCAAACATGTTCGGCTTGAACATGACCTTGCGCGAAGATATCAACGACAGGGATGCCTTTGTACTGCGCGGTCGCTATGCGTGGGGCAGTTCCGACTACTCGAGTGCTGCCGGCCAGTTCAGCGATTTGCGCCGCAAGAGCTATGACTTCAGCCTGGTTTACCAGCATGCATTTGAATTGAGCGCTACCACGCTGACGCCGGAAATCGGTCTGGGTTATCGCCGTCTGGATGACCACCTGGATCAGGCCGGCAGTGGCGGCTACGGACGCAATTCCATGTACAGCTATTTGCTGCTGGGGATGAGTACCCGCAACAGCCTGAATGCCGACTGGATGATTGCCCCGCGTCTGACCTACAAATACATGCTGGCGGGTACCCAGGTATCACGTTTAAGTGAAATCAGCAGTTCTTGTGGCGACTTGCACAACAGCCAGAAGAATGGCTATGGCTATGAAGCCAACCTGGCTTTCGACCGCAAGCTTGCAGGCGGAACCGCACTGAGCATCACACCGTTTTACCGTTACTGGAGCATCAAGGACAGTGATACGGCCACTACCGTATGTGGCAATTTCATTGTTTCCGGGATGGAACCACAAAACACCACCAAGGAAGTGGGTGTGAGTGTGGCGTATTCCTTCTGAAGCCCTTGTGCCATAAAAAAGGCGGCTTGCGCCGCCTTTTTTGTGCCTGTCACTACCCTGAAGCCAGGATTTACAGGGTGACCATATTGTCGCGGTGAATCAGTTCCGGCTCCACCATATAGCCCAGTGTGGCTTCAATCTCGCGCGTGGTTTTCTTCATGATCAGCCGGGCTTCGTCCGAGCTGTAGTTCACCAGGCCGCGCGCCACTTCCAGCCCTTGCGGGTCCACGCAGGCCACCGCCTCACCACGCAGGAAGTCGCCTTCGATGGCGGTAACCCCTACCGGCAGCAGGCTGGTACCACGTTCGCGTACTGCCAGTGCCGCACCATTGTCCAGCACGATGCGACCGGTCAGCTTCAGGTGGTCAGCCAGCCATTGCTTGCGTGCTGCCATGCGGTTGGTCGGTGCCAGCAGCTGGGTGCCAATGCCTTCGCCATCGGCCAGACGCGACAGCACATCATGTTCGCGACCACAGGCAATCACCGTGTCGGCACCACTGCGGGCCGAACGCTTGGCGGCGAGGATCTTGGTAATCATGCCGCCGGTACCAATGCTGGAGCCAGCACCACCGGCCATGTCTTCCAGCGCAGCATCACCTGCCTGCGCTTCGTGCACGAATACCGCATCCGGATGCTTGCGCGGGTCGGCAGTGTACAGGCCTTGCTGGTCGGTCAGGATGATCAGCGCATCGGCTTCAATCAGGTTGGTGACCAATGCACCCAGCGTGTCGTTGTCGCCAAAACGGATTTCGTCGGTGACCACCGTGTCATTCTCATTGATGATGGGGACGACATTAAGATTGAGCAGGGTGGTGAGTGTGGTGCGCGCATTCAGGTAACGGGTGCGGTCGGCCAGGTCTTCGTGGGTCAGCAGGATTTGGGCGGTTTTCAGGCCGAAAGAGCGGAACGCGGTTTCATAGGCCTGACACAGGCCCATCTGGCCCACGGCAGCAGCGGCCTGCAGTTCGTGAACCCCCTTGGGGCGTACAGACCAGCCCAGGCGCTGACAGCCTTCGGCAATGGCCCCGCTGGAAACCAGCACCACCTGTTTGCCACGGCGTTTCAGTTCGGCAATCTCGGCGGCCCAGCGCGCCAGCGCCGCCAGGTCCAGTCCCTTGCCATCATTGGTGACCAGGCTGGAACCTACCTTGACCACAATCCGGTTGGCGGCATGAATCACCGAGCGCATACAAAACCCTTCTGCTGCAATAAATGAAGAAGCTGAAGAGTTTACCGCAAACCGGACAGCCTGGGCGTGGCTCAGAAGTGGTCGCTATCGCGAAATTCCATCAGCTGGAAGTGGGGGGATTGCTTGTCCAGCCTGGAGGAGCGTACCAGCATGTCACCCTTGTCATCCCACAGGCGGAATTCGCGCAGCCGGCTGAACGGGCGGCCTTGCATCAACAGCAGGGCCGGACGGCGCAGGCTGGCAATGGCCGGGAGGCGCAGGGCAAATTGCGGGGTGTCGCTGGGATGGGTAATGGTGGGAATCACCATGACGGCTTCGGGTTTGGCCGCGATGATTTCCACCCCGCATTCCACATCTACCCCATCCGGCAGCAAGGATACCCAGCACACCATGCACAACTGGGCGCTGTCAGGTTTGCCCGGATGAGTCAGCAACACAGCTTCGCCAGCGCGCAGGGTCTGGCCGCGTGGCTGGCCGCGCAGCAGAAAGCCGGTGGCACTCTGGTTCACCACCACAAACAGGCTGGGCGGCGGCGGTGCGCGGGTGGTGGGGGGCGGTGCGGCTTCTTCGTTGCCGGCCTGCACCCAGCTCATGCCGTTGCTGCGATACCAGATGGCCGGCACGGTGGAAATCAGTTCGATTACTTCCTGGATCGGCAGGCGCTGGTGTCGGCGGCGGCGCGGTTGCTGCCATTCGGCAGCCAGCGATTGCAGCAGGTGCAGCTCATCGTAAGTCTGGCTGGGGTTGCTGCTGGTGTTCTGTACCTTGGTCAATTGCTCGATGCTGTGATTCAGCACGGTAATGGCCGGTACCAGGTCCAGCAGATAACATCCCGCTTCCAGGGTTTCCGCCTGGATACGCAGAAAGCGCGGCGGTTCGTCACGGCTGGCATCCACCAGATAGCCATGGGCCTGGCCCTGGATTGCCTCAACCGGAACCAGACCGGTTTGATGGGCCAGATCCATGATCAACTGCTTGGCCACCAGTAATTCCGGCATGGACAGCCGGTTGGTGGAGGTCAGCCCCAACAGCAGGATCTGGCGGTAAATGGTGGCCGGTGAATCGTCGTTTTCCAGATGCTTGTCCTGCCAGCCGCGCGCCAGGGCAAAGCTGAACAGCTGGTGGCAGTCGTACCAGAAGTGTGCCGGTGGCGGGCTGTAGCTCTGGCAGCAGATGCTCAGCAACTGGCGTGCCGACATCATGGTGTACAACAGCAGTTCGATGCGCTGCTGCTCCCGTTCCAGCAGGCCACGTTTGGCCAGCCGCTCGCTCAGCGTGCGTTTGAAGGCAATGAAAATGGCTTCGAACAGGGCTGCGCCCAGCATGGCCAGCTGGCGGGTGCGCGGTGCCGAGGTCAGATCGGTCTGGATGATTTCACTTTCCAGCGCCGGGTAGTAGCGGTCCAGCCCTTTCAGGTATTGCAGCAGCAGCTTGTGGCGGTTGGCCACTTCCATCGGGGTACGGCTGAGATTGCGCAAGGCATCCAGCATCTGGCGGCCGCATTCATGCAGGTCGGTGTAGGGCAAGCGTTCTACCCAGCTGGCAACGCTGTCAGGGTTGGTGTCTACCAATCTCGGGTCCATATCCAGAGCGGGCAAGGCAAGCTGCATCGTGCATCCTGTGGCTAGGCGGGTAAGGGAATGAGTTCTGGCGGAATGACAAACCATATGGATGGTTGATCTGCCATTCCTTGTATCGCTCATGCTATTTGAATCAAGCCCGCCTAGGCAAGGTAATCCTCACGGCAACGCGGTGACCGGCCCGGTCAAAATCGTGTTTTCTTGATGCAGGGCATCCAGTACGGTGCTGGTGGCCTGGAACAGCTGCATCATTTCCGCGGGCTGCATGACATAAGGCGGCATGAAGTACACCGTCTTGCCGATCGGTCTGACCAGACAGCCCAGTTTCAGCATGGCCGAGAAAAACGCTTGTGCAAAGTCGGCGCGCGGGCTTTCTACATCAAACGCCCAGATCATGCCGGTATGGCGGAAGTGACGCACATCCGCCCGTTCAGCCAGCGGTGCCAGAATGTCGGTAAAGGTGGCGGCCAGTTCGCGGTTGCGCGCAATGATGTCTTCGTCGGCAAAAATGTCCAGCACCGCCAGGGCGGCGCTGCAAGCCAGGGCATTGCCGGTGTAGCTGTGGGAGTGCAAAAAGCCGCGGGTGACATCATCGTGATAAAACGCCTGATAGATGGTGTCGGTGCTCAGTACACAGGACAGGGGCAGGAAGCCACCGGTAATGCCTTTGGACAGGCAGAGAAAGTCCGGTTTGATACCGGCCTGCTCGCAGGCAAACAGCGTGCCGGTGCGGCCAAAGCCAACGGCAATTTCATCGGCAATCAGGTGTACCTGGTACTGATCGCACAGGCGGCGCAGTTCTGTCAGGTAGACCGGGTGGTACATGGCCATGCCGGCCGCACCCTGTACCAGCGGTTCCACAATGATGGCCGCCATTTCGCCAGCCTTCTTTGTCAGCACATTTTCCAGCGAGCGAATCGCCGTCATCGCGACATCTTCAGCGCTCTGCCCTTGTCGTGCCAGTCTTGCATCCGGCGATGGCACCCGCACGCCAGGTTTGAGCAGCGGCGCATAGGTGGCGGAGAACAGTGGAACATCGGTGACGGCCAGCGCACCGGCGGTTTCACCGTGGTAGCTGTTATCCAGGCTGATGAAACGGCACTTCTCCGGCTGGCCGATGTTCTTCCAGTAATGAAAGCTCATCTTCAGGGCAATTTCGGTGGCGCTGGCACCATCCGAGGCATAGAACACATGGCCAAGCCCGGTCAGCGCCGACAGGCGCTCGGACAGTTCGATCACCGGCCTGTGGGTGAAACCGGCCAGGATCACATGTTCCACCTCATCCAGTTGCTGCCTGATGGCCTGCTTGATACGCGGATGGCCATGACCGAACAGGTTCACCCACCAGGAACTCACGGCATCCAGGTAACGATTGCCGTCGAAATCCTCCAGCCATACCCCTTCGGCTTTGGCAATGGGGATGATGGGCAGGGTTTCGTGGCGTTTCATCTGGGTGCAAGGGTGCCAGACGCTGTCGCGGCTGCGGTTCAGCCAGTCCTGGTTGCTCATGAGGGCTCCTGTATGCGGGAATGGCAGGATGCTAACACAGCCAGTCCCGGCAGCCGGAACTGACAAAAAACGTCACATGCTGACAGCCTATGCAGGGTGAGTGATGGCGTCACGCCCTGAAAACACGGCGCGCAGCCACCTGGCACGCTTTCTGCATTATGTAGCCCGTGCATACCACGGAGAGGGGCATGCGACGCAATAACGGTTTTACCTTGATTGAACTGATGATAGTGGTAGCCATCATCGGCATTCTGGCTGCGATTGCGATACCGGCGTATCAGGACTATACAATCAGAGCAAAAGTTGCTGAGGGTGTGTCTTTCGCCGATTTTGCGAAAACTACAGTTAGTGAGTATTATTTTTCGAATAATACATGGCCAAGTAGTAATGCGAGTGCTGGTATCCCGTCAATAGTTTCCGGTACATATGTAAGCAATTTGCAAGTAACGGCAAGTGGTGGTGCGGGTGTTATAACTGTTTCATTTCCCAGTGCCATTGCATCCGGTATTCAGGTTATTTTGACATCAAGTGTGACCAGTAGTAATTCTATAAGTTGGACATGTTCTGGAAGTGGCCAGAATGTGAAATACTTACCGTCTTCATGTCGCTAGTTCTTAAGGAGATTTCTATGAAAAAGCAAATCCAACAGGGTTTTACTCTGATTGAATTGATGATTGTAGTTGCGATCATCGGTATTCTGGCTGCAATTGCTATTCCGGCCTATCAGGACTACACCGTTCGTGCAAAGGTTTCTGAAGGTTTGTCGATGGCAGATGCAGCTAAAACAGCGATTTCTGAATCAGCTATTACCAACGGTAGTTTTCCTTCTCAAGCCTCTGGTTCTACCTACTTCACTTCTTCTAGTACTAAAAACGTAAGTGGGGTATCTTACAATACCAGCGGTTCAAATGGTGTTATCACTGTCTGGATGAATGACTCTATTGGCGGTACCGTTGGTCCCAACAAAGACCAATTCTCTCTGACTGGTACTCTGGCTAGCGGTGGTGTGACTTGGACTTGCGCTGCAGTTAATATTGATTCCAAGTACTTGCCTGCTAACTGCCGTTAATTAAATTTTAATATTTAAAGGGTGCTAAATATAGCACCCTTTTTTCATTGGGGTGACGAATGTCTTGGAGAAGTGACAGGGTTGTTGTTTTTTTTCTTGGACTGGCTATTTTATTGCCCTTTTTTAACTTTTTAAGATTTGCTCCTCTGGCGGACTGGTATTTCACCGCGTTAGGAATTTTTTCGCTTGGTCTGGCTTTGGTTGTATGTGTGTTGAATGGGTGTGGCTATCGACTTTCTCGAATTAGTATAGTGGTGTTGATCTTTGTTATTGCGCTGATCTTATCCCATTCTGCTGACCTTGTTGTTCCTGCGGCATTGCTGTTTTTGCTATTTTTCTTTTTTGTCAGTTTGGGTGATTTGTCTGTTCAAGAAAAAAGAATTATTTTTCTTGATTTTTTATCTGCAATGATTTTTATTGCAGCCTTGGTGCAAGTTTTGCTGGGGTTTTCTCAGGTGATTGACTTTGCCAAGTATTTAAATGGATTTGTTACGTATGATGTGAATAATAGAACAGGAAATATATTTGGCAATATCGGACAAAGAAACCACTATGCAAATTTTCTTGGATGGGGAGTGGTTGCTGCCTGCTATTTGTATGCGAAGGGAAAGTTGAGGTTTTTGTTTTTTGTTGGATCTGTATTCTCGATTGAAGTTTTGATCGCTTGGTGTGGTTCTCGTCTTCCCTTTGGCTATAATCTTATTATCTGCTTGTTGGGGTGGTATTGGATGCGGCGCTCGAGTGAGGAGCTTTATGTAAAAAAGATGGTTGTTGGTTTGGTTTTGTCTGTAATCTTGTTTTCATTGATTCAAATATTCAGTAATCAAATTGATTTGATTCTTAACTCTATTGGACTGCCAATTCATGCCCAGAGTGGTGCTGACCGGATTCTTGCCGCCGATCTTGGTGCGCGACGACGAGTTGAATGGGCGAAAGCATGGGATATTTTTCTTTCCCATCCTCTCTTTGGCGTCGGTTTAGGAAATTTTGCCCATTACAGTGTTCAAATGGAGGCATTTTCAGGCTATCCAAAATATCCTGAAAGTTGGTTGTTTACAAATTGCCATAATCTGGTTTTTCAGTTGTTGGCTGAAACTGGTATATTTGGTGCGGTGGTTGTTGTGTTCGGTCTTGCGTTTTGTCTGTTTCCCTATTTTTCTAAAGGAAAGCAGAATGTAGAGAATCTTTTTTTGATTTGTATTGCAGGTATTATTCTTGGGCATAGCATGTTGGAGTATCCTTTGTGGTACTGGCCATTTTTGGCTATGTTGTACACGATTTGTGCATTTTCACCAGTTGCCTCCTATAGACTAGATATGAGCAAGATGTTTTGCTCTGTGATCTCTTTGGCTGTTGCTGCATGCTGTTTTATGAATTTCTATTTTGGTAGAACGGTATTTTATGAATTGGTTGGTTATAATATGCCGGTGCCAAGTATTGCGGAAAATATTCGCAGAGTTGTTCGTCTGCAGGAAATTGAAAAAAATCCACTCTGGAGGCCGGAAGCTCAATTGGTATTGTCCAATTATTTATTACCAACCAGTAGTCAGATTGATTACAAAATTAAACTCTTTGAGGAGATGTCATACTCTATGCCATATCCCCAACTTTTATTCAAGTTGGCAATTTTGTATTCGCTGAATAATCAACCACAAAAAGCCAGAAGTGTAATGGTGCTCGCCATTGCTAATTTTCCAGACATGCTTCCTGCATTCCTGTCAGATCTTGACTCCAGGAAAGAGCAATCCTTGCTAATGATCAGAGAGATGACCAGAAAAGCGGTAGTTGCTTATGGCAATCCCCAGGCTGTAACTACCAATAGCAGAATTGCCGCCGTCATGACCGTCGCCGCCCCCGTCACCCGCAAAGCGCTGTTCTGATCGTCCACAGGCACCGTCGGCCCAGGCTGGCGGTGTCTTCCTGTCAGACATGCGGTATCCTCCTTGTTTTGCTTTCGGCTCCCCTATTTCATCATGTCCTTTCCGACGATCTCCCGCCGCATGGCCTTGCTGGCGTTTTGCCTGATTGCCATCCTGCCCTTTGCATCCCGCATTCATTTTGTCCCGCTACCGCAATGGTTTGGCGAGATGAATGTGGTGTGGTTGATGCTGGCTTCCGCCGTATTCCTGCTACCGTCGGCAACTTTGTTTGAACGTGTACCACGCGCCAGCTGGTGGTGTTTGTTGCTCGCACTGCTGTGGGGTGTGCAGCCGCAGCTGGTGCAGGCCCTGTTTCCCGGCATGACCTATGCCACCGCACTGGCCTGGCTGGTGGTGGCCTTGCTGGCGGGGCTGTCCTACAGCCTGCAGCAGACATTCGGGCCGCGTGACTTTGCCATCTGGCTGGCGCGGGCAGTGATTGTGGGTGGTTTGGTGCAGTCGCTGATTGGCCTCGCACAGCTGACCGGCCTTGCCCACACGCTGGGCCTGTTTTATGACAGTGCGCACCCCACTACCAATATTTTTGGCCATATCGGCCAGCGCAATCAGTACGCGCATTATCTGATGTGGTCGGTGGTGAGCGGGGTATACCTGTTTGCGGTGGACCGCATGGCGCGTGGCTGGCTGGCCTTGCTGGTGGTCTGGTTCGGCCTGATGCTGGCTTATGCTGCATCGCGTACCACGCTGTTGTATCTGCTGGCACTGACCATGCTTGGCTTTGTATGGCACTGGCGCATGCGTAGCCAGGAGTCGCGCCGCCTGATGTGGGCGATGTTGCTGGCCTGTGTGGTGATCTTCGCCGCGCAGTTTGCCTTGCCTTTGGTCAATCACCTGATTTCGCTGTTTACCCATGCCAATGTGACCAATGCCTCCGGCGTGGAGCGGCTGGCGGCTAATGGGGATGACATGGGTTCGCGCCGTATTGCCGAAATGACCAAGGCCTGGATGACCTTCAAAACCCACCCGTTGTGGGGGGTGGGTTGGTCGCAATATGCAGCGGAAAGCGTACGTTTGCAGCCGCTGCCGCAGTTTGCCAGTGCTGGCTTCAATAGCGGCCTGTTCACCAATTGCCATAACCTCATTTTGCAATTGCTGGCGGAAATGGGCCTGCCCATCACCCTGGCCGTGGTAGTCGGCTTTGTCTGGGTGGTATGGCCATTCTTCAGCGAGCGTGCCGAAGCCGAAGGCATGCTGGCCCTGGGTTGCATGGCGGTGACGCTGATTCACAGCATGCTGGAATACCCGCTGTGGTATCTGTATTTCCTCGCCATGCTGGTGGTGTTTGCTTCGATGGCACCGGCACGGACTGCGCGTGCCGGCTTGCTGGTGCGCTCAGCCTGGCTGCTGGGTATGGTGTATGTGGGCTATCTGTCGATTGTCACCTGGTCCACTTACAACGAGCTGGTGGGCTTGTATACCCAGACGGATAACCCGGCACGCGATGCCAAGCGCCAGCAGCGTCTGGCGCAGATCATGGATGAGCATCCGCTGTTTGCCTATCACGCCCTTAGCACGCTGGATGATTATCTGACTGCGGATCGCAGCAACCTGACGCAGAAATTGCAGTGGGAAGAACGCCTGACTGCTTTCCGCCCCTATCCGGATGTGATGATGAAAAAGGCGCAGATGCTGGCACTGGCGGGTAAGCAGGATGAGGCGCGCAAAACCGTGGCCACGGCACTGGCATCCTTCCCGACCTATGCCAAGGATTATCTCGATGGTATTGATGAGGATGTGCCCGAATGGCAAGGCCTGCGTGCCGAGGCGCAACGCGTCTTTGACAAGCTGCCAGCCAAGTACCGGGGTGGGGAAGGGGAGTGAGTGTTGCTGCAAACCGCCGCCCGTAAGGTGGCGCTTGTATCACTCAGACGGTAAAACAGTGAAGAAAATGAAAAAGCCCGCGTCGTTTGGCGCGGGCTTTTTGTTATGGCGGGTGACGGCTTAGTCGTCGATCACCACACCTTCACTCAGTGCGGCCTTCATTTTCCCCAGCGCCTTGGCTTCGATCTGGCGAATGCGTTCGGCCGAAACACCAAACTCGGCAGCCAGTTCGTGCAAGGTGGAACCGCCATCGTCTGCCAGCCAGCGGGCTTCCACAATGCGGCGGCTACGGGCATCCAGAGTGGACAGCGCATATTCGATGCCTTCGGTCTGCAGGTGATCGAAAGCCTTGCGTTCCAGTGCGCGGGTCGGCTCATGGTGGGCATCAGCCAGCCAGTCTATCGGTGCATACGACTCGTCATCACCGTCATCGGCCATCAGCGCGATATCCTGCCCGCTCATGCGGGTTTCCATTTCACGTACTTCTTCCGGCTTCACGCCAAGGTCTTCGGCAATCTGCTGCGCTTCCTGCTCACTCAGGGCAGAGAAGCTGCTTTTCATGCTGCGCAGGTTGAAGAACAGCTTGCGTTGTGGCTTGGTGGTAGCAATGCGCACCAGACGCCAGTTACGCAGGATGAATTCGTGGATTTCGGCCTTGATCCAGTGCACGGCAAAGGAAAACAGGCGAACACCGCGGCCGGGCTCGAAGCGTTTTACCGCTTTCATCAGGCCGATATTGCCTTCCTGGATCAGGTCGGCTTGTGGCAAGCCGTAACCGGCATAACCACGGGAAATGGATACGACGACACGCAGGTGCGACAGAACCATCTGGCGAGCGGCATCCAGGTCGTTTTCTTCCTGGAAGCGGGTGGCCAGTTCTGTTTCCTGTTCGGGGGTCAGCATGGGAACACTGTTCACCGCCTGGATGTATTGCTCCAGGCTGCCGCTGGACGACGGAACGGGCAAGGCAAATGTTGTGGTCATCAGTGTAACTACCTCCTTGGGTAGTGCTATCTTAGCACTCGCATATAGAGAGTGCTAGCAAGCAAAGGTTCCACCGTCAATGAATTTTTCTATGATGCCGATAGCTTTTTTCAAGTCGCTAGCGGGTATTCATCAGGGACGGCCAGTTGTCACCTTAAGTGAAAACCGGCCGTGGCGGGAAGGGGAGGATTGTTAACGAGGTTGTATCTGGCGCAGGTGATGGTCGGACGCCAGGCGGGCACCCAGCATGGCCAGCACGGCAGAAACGGCCAGTACCACGGCCAGCTCCACCGGCGTCAGGCCACGCAGCGAGACGGCTTCGTTATAAAGCTGGGCAAACTCGTGAATGGCCGGGTTGGCCGTCACCACCAGCCAGCTGGTCAGCCCCCAGGCAGCCAGTCCGGCCAGCAAACCCTGCCACATGGCGTGATACATGAAGGGTCGGCGGATGAAGCTGTCCGGTGCGCCAATCAGCTTGGCCACTTCAATTTCGTCACGCCGTGCCAGAATCTGCATCCGCACCGCATTGTAGGTTACCAGCACCAGTGCGATGCCCAGCGCAGCACCCAAAAACCAGGTCAGTTGCTTGCCCATTTCCACCATGCCGTACAGGCGCTTGGCCCAGCGGGCATCAAACTGGGCGGTCTCCACCATGGGCAGGCCGGACAGCTCTTTTTGCAGCATTTCCAGTTCGTGCGGTTCCAGCGTCTTAGGGGTAACCACAAAGGCGTCCGGCAGCGGATTGTCAGTCAGTCCTTCGCTTAAGCCGGCCAGTCCATTGCGCTTTTCCAGGTCAGAGAGCGCCTGTTTCTTGCCAATGAACTGGAAACTCTGGATGCGCGGGTGCTTGGTCAGGGTGCTGGAGACAGCAGCCAGGTCTGCTTCTTCGGCAGACTGCTCCATGAAGAGGGTGATCTGCGGCGTGGCGGTCAGTCGGCCCGCCCATTCCTGGATGCTGCTCACACTCAGGTACAGCGATAGCGGCAGCGCCAGCGCAATCGACAACATCAGCAGGGTAAGCAGGCTGCCAAATGGCTGACGGACAATCTTGCCCAAAGCCTGCCGTGCACTTTGCCAGTTCAGATACAGATAATGTTTCATGCGGCGAACTGCCCTTCTTTCAACCGGATGATACGGCGACCATAGTCTTCCATCAGTGTTTCATCATGGGCGGAAATCACCACGCTGACGCCAACCTGATGGAAGGATTTGAACAATTCCATGATGTCCAGTGCATAGGCGCGGTCCAGGTTGGCTGATGGTTCATCGGCCAGCAGCAAGCTGGGGCGGTGTACTACGGCACGGGCAATGCACAGCCGCTGCTGTTCACCACCGGACAGGCGGATAGGCATGGTTTTCTCTTTTGACAGCAAGCCCACCTTGTCCAGTGCGGCACGTACGCGGCGCGCGGCATCGCGGCGGTCAAAGCCGATGATGTCCAGCGGCAACATCACATTGTCGAATACTGAACGGTCAAACAGCAGCTTGTGGTCCTGAAACACCATGCCGATATGCTGCCGGACATAGGGAATCTGACTGTTACGCAGCTTGGACAGGTTTTGCCCGCTGACAATCACGCTGCCGCTGGTGGCGCGTTCTATCCCGGCCACCAGTTTGAGCAAAGTGGATTTGCCTGCACCGGAATGCCCGGCCAGAAACACCATTTCACCGGTATCGATGGTAAAGGAAAGGTTCTTCAGGGCCTCGTTGCCACCGGGATAACGCTTGGTGACCTGGTCGAACTGAATCATGCGCTGGATTCCCCTTGATCCGGAAAGACATCACCGGCAGTGGTCTGCCGGTGCTCATAGATTGTATTGCTGACTTAGTCGAACAAGGCGTCGACATAGTCCTTGCTGTTGAATGGCCGCAAGTCGTCAATGCTTTCACCCACGCCGACAAACCGTAGCGGAATGGGGCGCTGCTTGGCAATGGCGGCAATCACGCCACCTTTGGCGGTGCCATCCAGCTTGGTCAGAATCAGGCCGGTGAGGCCCAGCGCGTCATCGAATACCTTGACCTGGCTGATGGCGTTCTGGCCGATATTGGCGTCCAGCACCAGAATCACCTCATGCGGGGCATCCGGCAGGGCCTTCTGGATGACGCGCTTCACCTTCTTGATTTCTTCCATCAGGTGCAACTGGGTGGGCAAGCGGCCAGCGGTATCTGCCAGTACGATATCAATGCCACGCGCCGTGGCGGCCTGGATGGCGTCATAACAAACAGCGGCGGCATCACCGCCTTGCTGGGCAATCACGGTGACGTTGTTGCGTTCGCCCCAGGCCATCAGCTGCTCGCGCGCAGCCGCGCGGAAGGTATCGCCGGCTGCCAGCAGCACGCTCTTGCCTTGCTGCTGGTAGTACTTGGCCAGTTTGCCAATGGAAGTGGTTTTACCAGCACCATTCACCCCGGCCATCATGATGACAAACGGCTTCTTGCCGTTGACATCCAGCGGCTTCTCCAGCGGGTGAATTAGCTCGTTCAGCGAATCCTTCAAGGCGCCTTTCAGTTCGCTGCCGTCTTTCAGACCTTTCAGGCTGACGCGCTCGCGCACATCCTTTAATAGATGCAAGGTGGCATCCATGCCCATGTCGGCGGTCAAGAGGACGGTTTCCAGCTCCTCGTACAGATCCTCATCAATCTTGCCGCCACCAAACAAACCGGCCAAGGATTTGCCCAGCTTGTCGCGGGTTTTGGAAAGGCCAGCCTTCAGGCGCTCGGTCCAGCTGAGTTTTTTGGCGGGGGCGGCGCTTTCTGCTGCCGGGATTTCCGCTGCGGTAACCGTGCTGGCGACAACCGGCGCAACGGCTTCAGCCTGCACGACAGGAGCTGGATTGTTTTCCGGTACGGCAACAGGCGATTCGACAGCCGTGCTCTGGGTCGGCTCGGCTTGCGGTTCGATAACCGGGGTTTCAACCGGCTTTGGCTTTTTCTTGAAGAAACTAAACATGCGTCTGTGTAGTCTGGGGAAGCGATAAATGGCTAAATTGTATCCTTAAATGAGCAACTGGGCAGAAACGATGGTGATGAAAGCAAAATCAGGGCTGATCCTGGGCATGCTCCTGCTATTGGCGGGTGTGGTGATGGCGGCACCGCAAGAGACAATACTGCCCAACGGCATGAAGGTGGTGGTGGTACGCGATGCAAGATCACCCGTGGTGGTTTCCCAGTTGTGGTACCGGGTGGGGAGTGTGGATGAGGTCAATGGGCATACCGGCCTGTCACATTTACTGGAACACATGATGTTCAAGGGTACGGCCAGCGTTGCGGATGGCGAATACTCCAGACGGATTGCCCAGGCCGGTGGCAAGGAAAACGCCTTCACCAGTCGCGATTACACGGTGTACTTCGCCCAGCTGTCTGCCGACAAGCTGCCCTTGCTACTGGAGCTTGAAGCCGACCGCATGGCCAATCTGCAGATAGATGAAGCAGCTTTCCGGCGTGAACTGGAAGTCGTCAAGGAAGAACGTCGCCTGCGCACTGACGACCAGCCCGCCGGCCTGTTGCAAGAAGCGCTGTATGCCAATGCCTTTGTGGCAAATCCTGTTCGTTACCCGGTGATTGGCTGGATGGATGACCTAGTCCATGCCAGAGCGGATGACCTGCGCCAGTGGTATCGCCAGTGGTATGTGCCAAACAATGTCACCTTGGTGATTGTCGGTGATGTCGATCCGCCTCGTGTATTTGAGCAGGTCAGGCATTACTTTGCCGGTCTCCCGGCCAAAACATTGCCCGCACGTAATCCGCAGCGTGAACCCTTGCAGCAGGGCATCAAGCGGGTGGAGCTGAGTGCGCCGTCACAGTTCAATTATCTGAGCATGGCCTGGCATGTGCCTGGGCTCAGTCCCGGGGCGGATGGTCAGGCATATGCCTACGCCCTGTTGGAGGCCGTGTTGTCGGGAGATGCCGCTGCACGGCTGCCTAGTCAGATGGAAAGGGGAAAGGCGCTGGCGCATGCGGCAGCTGCCGATTACAGCATGCTGGGCCGGGGCGAGGCCTTGTTTGTCATTACCGCCACGCAAGCACGTGGCAGGCAGCCGGCAGAACTGGAAGCTGCCATCCGTCAGCAGCTGCGGGACATCGTCGAGCGTGGTGTCAGCGAGCAAGAACTGGGACGTGCCCGGCTCCGGCTAGATGCGGATGAGATATACCAGCGTGATTCACTGTTTGCCCAGGCCATGCGCGTAGGTACGCTGGAGTCTGTCGGCTTTTCCTGGCGTGATGCCGACCGCATCCGGCAGCAAATGCAGCAGGTGACTGCGGAACAAGTACGCCAGGCAGCAGCTTCCTTGCAGGATGGCCAGCTTACTGTTGTCACCCTGCTGGGCAAAGGCGGCGTAAATACAATGGCCGGTCAATTGAAGGGAGATGGACTTGTCCGTTAAAACAATGACCCTGGCTGCCGTGATGGCCCTGTTCAGCTCGCTGGCAAGTGCAGTCGAGATTCAGTCGTGGATTACACAGCAAGGCGCCCGCGTTTTGCTGGTAGAAGCACATGACAACCCGATACTGGATGTGCGGGTTGACTTTGACGCAGGCAGCCGGCGCGACCCGCCAGGTAAGGAAGGGCTGGCAGCCATGGTGGCCAGCCTGCTGGATAGTGGCACCGCCCGGCTGGATGAAGATGCCATCCAGCAACAGCTGGCCAACAGTGCTGCACAGCTGAACGGCTTTGCCGAACTGGAAACTGCAGGCCTGCGCATGCGCAGCCTGAGCCGTCCTGATCTGCAAGAGCGCGTCACCGGACTGGCCTCCCAGTTGCTTACCCAGCCGACATTTGCCGTGGCCGTGTTGAATCGCGAACGGCAACGCGCCATAGAAAGCCTGCTGCAAAGGCAGGAAGATGCCGGGGCAAGCGCAGACATCACCTTGCAACAACGCATGTATGGTGATCACCCCTACGCCAGGCCCGCATACATCACGGTCAACAGCCTGCAAGCCATCCAGCGCGAAGATCTGCTGCAGTTCTGGCAACAACATTACCGCGCAGCAGGGGCCGTGGTATCCATTGTCGGAGACATAAAACGTCAGGATGCTGAATTACTGGTCAATGCCATGCTGCGTAACTTGCCGCAAAGCACGCAGCCTTTGCCGGATATTGCACAAGCAACACCGCAGCCTGTTGCCCGGGTTCACCTGACACGATCAGGCAGCCAGACCCATATTGCACTGGGCATGCCGGTACTCAGGCGCGACGATCCGGACTACTACCCATTGTTGCTGGGAAATTACATTCTGGGTGGTGGTGGCTTTGACTCCCGCCTGATGCAGGAGCTGCGTGTACGGCGCGGTTTGACCTACGGTGTGCGCAGCCACTTCACACCATTGCAACAAGCAGGGCCGTTTATCATTTCACTAGCCACCCGCAATGCAGAGGCCGGACTGGCGCTGCAGACAACGCGTGAGGTACTGGCACGCTTTATAAAGGAAGGACCGACAGAAACAGAGTTGAACCAGGCCAAGGCCAATATCATTGGCGGCTTTCCATTGCGCTATGACAGCAACAGCAAATTGCTGCCCTATCTCGCTGTTATCGGTCAGTACCACTTGCCATTGAGCTATCTGGAAGATTACCCACGCGCCGTAGCCCAGGTGAGCATTGCGCAGATTCGTGATGCCTGGCAACGCCGGATTGACCCGCAGCAAATGCAGATTGTGACGGCAGGCGCTACACCTTGAGCGTCAAACTGCTTGCGATGCAGCATGCCAGGCGGGAAAAGAGTAAACTCTCGCCCTTGTGTTTTCAGCCCATGCATCATGAATCAGCAGCGAAACAAAGTCCGTATCATCGGTGGGCAGTACCGCCGCCGCTTGTTACCTTTCCCGGATGCCGAGGGCTTGCGGCCCACACCGGACCGCGTCAGGGAAACCGTATTCAACTGGTTGGGTCAGGAACTCTATGGCAAACGCTGCCTCGACCTGTTTGCCGGTAGCGGGGCGCTGGGGTTCGAAGCCGCATCGCGCGAGGCAGCTCGCGTGGTCATGGTGGAGAAGTCGCGCAAGGTGGTCGAGTCGCTCAAGGCGAATCGTCAGCTGCTCGCCGCAACGCATATAGATGTAGTCGCCATGGATGCAATGCACTATGTGCAAGGCTGTCGTGAAAAATTCGATGTCATCTTCCTGGACCCGCCATACGACTCGACACTGTTGCAGCAGGTGCTGCCTTTGACAGCAGCGCTGCTGGCAGAAGACGGTGTGGTGTATTTCGAGGCCAGGCATTGGCCTGAAGCCCTCAGCGGCTGGGAAGTCATCAAGCAGGACAAGGCGGCATCCGTGCATTACGCACTGGCAAGGCCGCTGGAAGAAGAATCGCTGTAATGCACCTGCAGGCCGCCGCATAAAGATATAACGGGGCGAACTTGCGACTGCGGCAGGTGGATGACAGAATCAATACTGTGAATACTTGAGGAAATTACTATGTCTCTCATGATTACCGACGAATGCATCAACTGCGACGTCTGTGAACCGGAATGCCCGAACAACGCCATTTCGCAAGGCGAAGAGATCTATCAGATCGACCCCAACCTGTGCACCCAGTGCGTTGGTCATTACGACGAACCGCAGTGCCAGCAAGTCTGTCCGGTGGATTGCATCCCGCTGGATCCGGCGCATCCGGAAACCCAGGAAGAGCTGCACGCAAAATATCTGCAGATTTCCGGCAAGGCCTGATCAAGGCTAAGTGCTTGATGCAAAAAGCAGAGCCCCGCCCAGTGCGGGGCTTTGTGCATTTTCCGGCAAAAATAATTAAAAAAAATGCGCTACAGGTGTTGACGGAAGAAACGGGTATCTATACTATTCGGGTCTCTCAGGGGGGGTTACCCCAGCGGTCAACGGGTCCGGACTGTAAATCCGGCGGCTCAGCCTTCGAAGGTTCGAATCCTTCTCCCCCCACCAGAATTAATTACGTCTTGGCGGCGTGTAGTATGAAAGCCGTTTAGTTGTTGCAGGCGGGTGTAGCTCAATGGTAGAGCAGAAGCCTTCCAAGCTTACGACGAGGGTTCGATTCCCTTCACCCGCTCCAAGCGTTATTGCCTGTTTAAGGGCCCATGTAGCTCAGGGGTAGAGCACTCCCTTGGTAAGGGAGAGGTCGGCAGTTCAATTCTGCCCATGGGCACCACCCATTTGTTTGTTAGAGACTCAATTCAGGAAATTTTGCCATGGCTAAGGAAAAGTTCGAGCGGACCAAACCGCACGTAAACGTCGGCACCATCGGTCACGTTGACCATGGTAAGACCACCCTGACCGCAGCGATCACCACCATTCTGTCCAAGAAGTTCGGTG
>NZ_JAYSDA010000033.1:0-41242 GCF_041914625.1 Aquitalea pelogenes
CTACGCACAGGCCATTCGTCTGGCCTCTACCCTGAAGTTGTCTCGTGATGAATGGTTGCGCATTCGCCAGTTGGGCATTGGTTCGTCTGATGCCGCCCCGGCGATTGGGCTGTCGCCGTACAAGTGCCCACTGTCCTTGTGGCTGGAGAAGACAGGACGTAAGGAGCCGGAAGACCTGTCAGAGAAGGAGGCCGTGATCTGGGGCACCATCCTGGAACCCATTCTGGCCCGGGTCTATGCCGAGCGGACCGGGCGCAAGGTTCGGCGGGTGAATGCGGTACTGCAGCACCCAACACACCGTTTCATGCTGGCCAATCTGGATCGGGAGGTGCGTTGCCCAGAGGAAGGCTGGGGCATCCTGGAAATCAAGACGGCGAGTTATCACTCTGCCCCGCAGTGGGAGGAAGGCATCCCGGTGGCTTATCAATGCCAGGTGCTGCATCAGCTCGCCGTCACTGGGCATGACTGGGCCGATGTGGCAGTGCTGATCGGCGGACAGGATTTCCGTATCTATAGAGTCAATCGCGATGAGGACAAGATCGCTGATCTGATCGCCCGCGAAACGGTGTTCTGGCAGCACGTGGTGTTGGACACCCAACCGGCACCGGATGGTTCGGATGATGCTGGTGCAGCCTTGTCCTGGCTGTTCCCGCGTGACGATGGCCAGACCATCGACCTGTCCGAATCGATTGAAGGCAACCGACTGTTCTCTGCCTTACTGGCAGAACGGCAGCGTAAAGAGGATGCAGAAGCCAAGGAGGCGGCCATCCGCCAGCAGATCCAGAACGTGTTGGGTCATGCCTCTGCTGCCGTTTTCCAGTCTGGCCGCATTACCTGGAAGCGGTCCAAGGATCGGTTTGCCCCGGATGTCGAACGGCTGTCGCAAGACCACCCAACTCTGCTTGCCCAGTACAGCAAGTCCATTGCCGGTTCCCGGCGCTTTGTCATTCAAACGGAAAGGAAAGCATCGTGATTAAAGGCCTCGCCATTACCCCGCCCGTGATCGGGCGTATCAGCATTGGCAAGCTGGTGCAGAAGCAGGAACGCTGGTTGCCGGAGAAGGACGACAGCTTTTCATTGACCACCCAGGTGCAGAGCCGGGATGGCTGGTTACTGCATCCCTTGCACCAGGCGCTGTCAGAGCAGGCGCAGAACGGCAAGATCCGCGCCATTCCGATCCAGCTGCTGTTCAACGACAGCGAGCTGAACCTGCGGGCCGAATACAGTGCCTTCGACCGGAATAATGGTCGGCCGGTGTGTGTTGGTAACGGAGAAACGGCACGCCGAGTGACCAGTCAGGGCATGGAAGAGATTGGGTGTGTAGGACCAGACCGTTGTCCGCTAGCCAAGGAGTTGGGCTGCAAGTTGTATGGTCGTCTCAACGTGCAGGTGGAAGGTCAGCAGGATGAGCTTGGCAGTTTCATCTTCCGCACTACCGGCTACAACTCGGTGCGTACCCTGGCTGCACGGCTGAAGTATTACGAAGCGGCCAGTGGCGGTAAAACCAAGCATCTGCCTTTGTTACTGCGTCTGCGTGCCAAGAGCACCACCCAGTCACACCGCACTCCGGTGTACTACGTGGATCTGACACTACGCGATGGACAGACCCTGGCCGAAGCGGTCAGTACCGCACGTAAAGCAGCTGACGAGCAATTGGAAGCCGGCATCGATACCGCCGAACTGGAGCAAGCCGCTCGGCTGTTGCTGCAGAACGGCCAGTTCGAGGATACCGAGGAAGAAGTACCGCAGCTGTTGGAGGAGTTTTATCCAGCAGTGGAAGGCAGTGCTGAGACGGAAGAGAAGCCGAAAGCGGTCTCGCGCCCTACCCGGCTCACCTCCAAGTTGGGTGCGGTCAGGACGGCTTAGCCAGCCGGTGGGTCAGTTGTTCCACCATCGCCAGCACCATCTCCCGATCTGCACTATCCAGGCGGGCCAGCATCTGTGCCAGGTGCTGGGCCTGCTCGGCTGGGCGATTGCTGGATTCCACCAGCAAGGATGAGGCATCGCAGTTAAACAGGCTGGCCAGTTCCAGCAGGCGGGCCACCGTCGGCATCACCAATCCCCGCTCCATGCGGGATACCGCCTCATTGCCGATATCCAATTTTCCTGCGACCTGGTCTTGGGTCAGTCCTGCTTCCTGCCGTCGTGCCGCAATCGCTTTGCCAACGCTCACGGCCAGGGGGTCGGGTTTCTTCTCTGCCATCGTAGTCTCCATTCAACCCAAATAGTCGCAAGACAACCCATTGACATGAAGAACCCGTTGCGTTGAAACTCATCTTTATAAGTTGAAAGTCAACTTGAAAGACAACTATTTACTTTGTTAACAAGGAATCACTCCATGTCCTGCACTTATCGCACGCTGGTTCTGAGCAGCGCCCTGGCCAGTCTGTTACTGCTGACTGCCTGTTCCGGATCCAGTTCGCCATCCACTTCCGAAGCCAAACAGGCCATCCAGAAGTCGCTGGGAGACTGCAGCATTGTCACCGTCAGCAATTTCGACAAGGTCAACGGCATTGCCGATGGCGATAACCGTTACACCCTGCAGGTGAAGTACGCACTGGAATTTGCACCGCTACCCGAGAATGCCAAGCTGCTGGATGAGATGAATGCGCGGCTGGCCAGCCAGACGGACTGGATGTCCTGGCAACGTGACGACTATGTGATCAAGGTCCGTGCCGCCATCATGGCCAATCTGCACCGTACCTGCCCGAACATGCCGCGTAATGTCTACGGCGACTACTCCCAAGCCAATATCACTTCCTACGCCAGCACCATCCACATCGACTACACCTACGACAATATGCGCATGGTGAAGTCCGATAAGGGTTGGGTAAGTTTCTAAGCGAAGGCCCGCACCATGCTCAATAGCTTGCTTCCCCCACGTCGTCACCCGATGCAGCTGCCCCTGCTGATGGTGGTCAGTGTGCTGCTACTCAAGCACGCCTCGGCCGATCGCATGGGCTCACTCAGCCTGTTACTACTCGGCATAGCCCTGGGCGACAGTCTGCACCGGCAAGACCCGACACACCCCAGACCAGATCGCTAAATCCTGCGCACCCGTCATCTGCATCAATCCGGTAGTGGTTCACCTGACCTGCCGGACTTTATATAGAAAGGCACCGCATGAAATCTCTCTCCCTCGCGCTAATCACTGTAGTTCTCAGCACTTCTGCCTTGGCCGCTCAGCCCGGCCAATGGAATAAATCCGTGGCACTGGATGGCCAGACCCTGCATTACGGCGTCACCGACGACAAAGGCAATTCGCTCGATATCCAATGCGGTAAAGAGCCTGCCACCATGCATGTCAGCCTGAACCAGCGTTACTACGGCCCGGGCTACCCACAGGACTTCAGCATGCAGATTGGTAGCAAAAAGCTGTTCCCCTCCGATGCTGGCAGCAATGCTGGTGGAGACAACTTCCGTGCTGCCTGGGATGCGTTACGTGCAGGCAAGAAAGTGATTGTTCATGCTGGAAAGGCCAGCATAGTCGTTCCGGTGGCTGGCGCTGCGGCAGTGCTTCCTGCCAATCCATCTAAGGCGCAGTGTGAGAGCTGGTAAGCCCGCACCGGCATCCTTTTCCTAAACAGATCGCCATCTCTACCGAGGTGGCGATTTTTATTGTCCCCAATGAAAGTGAGGCCTGACATGCGCACGCCCGCCACCCCGCCGGAATCCACCCCACCGCTACAAAGCTGCCTGAGCCAATGGCTGGACAAGCAAACCCGCCATCTGTCCGCAGATTACCGCCAGTACCTGCAAGATGAACTACAGAAGATCGTCAGCTATCAGGCCACCATCGGCGTAATGGGCAAGAGTGGTACCGGCAAGTCTTCGCTGTGTAACGCTCTATTCGGCCAAGAGGAATCCGCAGTTAGTGACGTGACCGGTGGCACCCGTTACCCACAAGAAATCACCTTGGCCTATCAATCAGGGCGAGGCATCTCGCTGATCGACATGCCTGGCGTGGGTGAGAGCCTGCAGCATCATGAGGAATACCGCGATCAGTACAAGGCGCTACTACCGGAACTGGATCTGATCCTGTGGCTGATCAAAGCTGACGACCGGGCCCTCAGCCTGGATCAACAGTGCTATCAGGAATTGCTGCAGCCCAATCTGGCCAACCACGCCATCCCGGTGCTGTTTGTCATCAGCCAGGCTGACAAGATCGAACCCTGCCGGGAATGGGATGATCAACAGCATCGTCCAGGTCCATTGCAGCAAGAGCATTTGGTCCTGAAACAACGGGTGATCACCGAAACCTTCAACATCCCGGCCAGCCACATCAGCGTGATTGCTGCTGCAGAAAACTATGGCTTGCCCGAACTGGTGGAGAACATCGTGCGAGTGTTACCGCATGAGAGAAAGTGGGGGGTAGTACGGGAAACCAAGCCGGAGCAGATCTCCAACACTACCTGGCAACTCTGTCTGGCTTGCCTGTGGCAGCTACTGCGTAGCCGTCTGGGTGACCTGGCCCGCAAGGGCAAGGAAGTGATGGTCGACAAGCTCAGTGCCCTGTGGGGACGCTGAGCTGGCGGCATAAAACACTCCCCAGCCGGAGAGTGTTTTTTTTTTGCGATTGCGGCGGGGAAATGGCCGAGTTCAGAGTGAGTCGATCACCCAGGCTACAAAGTACGATTCATGCCACACATCAACAACGCTACACACGGATAGGCAAGGTTACCTTAGGTTGGATGGGTACCAGCATCTTGGCATAAGAGCGTAGAATTTCGTTGTAGAGATCCGCATGCTTTGGGGCTTCAACCGAGATGATTAGCGCATAGCGAATTTTCTCAGCTCCGGTTGTAGGCCCACCGGCTTCACGTGCGTTGTAGTGGATGTCAAACACCGGATTGTCTAGGCTACTGCCCCGCATGGACTTGTTACCATGCAAAACTGTTTCCCACTTACCCAAATCAGAACGGCGCTCCTCCTCGGTTGCATATTTCTTCATGTCAAAGAAGCCCTTCGTATCAGCGTTTGTCTTACCTTCCTTGACCTTCTTATCACTGGGTCGAAATACTACTTCCAAACCGGCCCGTGTGTAGGCAATTGCATCTTGTGGGTCAGTTGAAGAAGCGTAGCAGAAGGTCGCCTTTAGGCGAATGTTGCCTTGTAAACCGCCAGTAGGAATTGGAAGCGTTGCCCGGAGATACTTGCCTGGCTTCAATTCACCCTGGTAGACCACTCGCGCCACGCCTGCTGGGCAAGTAATGATTTCTGCCAAATCTTCTGGCACTTTCCCCCAGCCCACTTCGAGTTTGTCATGTGAGGCTGGGTCTGCACCATGTACAAGCAGGGCTTTGATGGCTAGCGGGGTCAAATCGGCACCAAGAATCGCGCGAACACCGACGGCGTTGCGCAGTAGATACGGTGCTGCAAAACTGGTACCTAGTTGCGGTACCAATGTTGGCTTCGCACCTTCCGCAAGGACATGGAAATACTTAGAGCGGGTAGCGTCTCCACCAAAAGCCATGAGATCAGGCTTCACGACCCCAGGGCTACGTCCAGGACCAATGGCGCTGTAGGCCGCACGGGCCCATGTTGTGTCGACGTTGTCTGCGGCCCCCACTGACAATGCATTAACGCAATCAGAGGGAACCTGTACCCGAGAATTGCCAACCGACCGATCCATCTCACCGTTATTGCCAACAGCCACAGTCATCAGCGTATCGCCATCGCTGAGCAAATCGTCGATTACAGATGTCCAAGCATGTACATCTGCATCATCAATCGGCAGATCAGGTCCTAAGCTGAGATTAATGAACTGATACTGGCGGGACAGTAGAACTTCTTCGATAAGCCCCAGCGTTCGGTACAACTCTAAGGGGTCTTCCGAATTGGTCTCCCGATCCAGAACGCGTAGATGGTCTACGTAGGAGTAAGGGCGGGGTGCAGTACTATTCGGAGTTATGGGGCCAAATAGAAATGCCGAAGTTACTCCGAGGCCGTGCTCTAAGCCCCCGGGATCATCCGCAGCATTTTCATCTAATAGGCGATAGTTGTTCAGCCATGGTCCGATGCTGTGATGCTTGGGAAGGCCGCCATCAAGAATTGCTACCTTAGGCTCGGATGATAACGGTTGCTCAGTTGGCAGATTGCACGACACGGTTAGACCTGCGGATCGTTGCATAGGGCGCATGCCACGCAGTTGGGGCATTGGACGAATAACGCGAACAAATGAGAACTGAGCCAAACGCTTGATGCTGTCGTTTTCTCCCTCGGCAGGAAGGAACCATAGATTGCCCGCGCTGAATGCCAAGTCTGTATGGATGGTAACGCCAACCGCTGCAGCGTACTTAGCGAATGCACGTTGCACGAACTGGTCCATATCTCCGGGTAGCAAATGAAGGCCTACTTCGAAAAAGTGGTTTTGGGCCGTGTCTAGCGAAACGATACGGTCGTCTGGCTTGAAAGCGGAAAAGCGCTCAATATGTGATAAGTCTTTCGCTTCGTTTGAGCCATCTTCCAGTTGTGCTGCCCAATCGTTTAACTGACGAAATGATTGTCGTCTGCCGACCACGAAAAGCTCTGTGGTGCTTGATTCGCGGGGATCCCCCTTCTTGGACCATGCCTCGGGAGTAAGCTTGACAGCCCTGCTGCCGACCGATTCAAGGCCAGCTTTGCGTAACATCGCTAATGGGAAGAATGAGCGTGCAATGTAACTTGGGTTGAGAGCTAGACGAGCAACGCCCAAGTCCCCAGGACAGGCCATATCAGGGAGGCTGTCTAGAATATTTGATGCCTCAGTGAACTGCGGTGCCAACCGTTTTCTAGATTGCTCTAAGGTATAAACCTCCGCCTTGTCCATTCCACGTTTGGGGCCCTTGATTTCGTAGGTAAGCAACTCACCTCGTCCGATCAGGAAGTTTGTCTGGCTCATGCTTTACGCCTCCGTTTTTGGGGAACGACGGTTGGTCCGTCAGTTGTGTACTTGCGAATAGTGTCCCGGCTCACCCCCGTGATGTCCGAGATGCTGTGCTGTGATAGGCGGGTTTGCTTTGCTAGTAACACCGCCATGTCGATACGTCCTTGACGTTCCAATGACAAGGCGCGTGCTTTGATGAAATCCTCAATTAAATCCTCATCCGAGGCCGTACCCAATGCCACCGCGCGTCGAAATCGCTGTATCTCTCGTTCGATATCGCTGAAAGACTGTCCACGAAATGCGAAGGCTAGGATTTCGATCCATCGACCAAACAGTGCGAAGTCAGGCCCAAGGAATCGCTTGATTGCGTCCTTGATCGCTGCAGGTTCCGGGATCTTGAATTCAATGACTAAGTCAAACCGTCTCCATAGTGCAGGATCGATCAGTTCTGGATGATTGGTTGCCGCCAACAGCAAACCGGTTGCAGGCCATTCATCAACCTCTTGCAAGATCACTGTTACTAGGCGCTTGAGTTCTCCGATATCTGCGTCATCACTACGTCGTTTGGCTATTGAATCGATTTCATCTAGCAGCAAGACACATGGGCTACGCTTGGCAAAGTCCAAGGCGGCGCGCAAATTGCTGCCGCTACGCCCCAATAGGCTACTCATCACTGCAGTCAGATCGAGTACATATAGCGGAACGCCAAGTTGCGCTGCCAACCAGCGTGCAGTTAGGGTCTTGCCGACGCCTGGTTGGCCGACAAAGATGGCAGAGCGAGTTGGGGTTAGTCCTAGTGATGTAAGGCGCGATACCTGCTTGCGCTCCTGGATCAATTGCCCGAGAGCTTCTTCAAGTTCGGTCGACAGAAGCGGGGTCTCTCGATCCGAGGGGTCTTTGAAAACTTTTAGTAACGATAGCCTAGACTCATCATCCACCGGCAGAGCTTGGTCTGGCAGTGATGGTGCGACTGTCTTGCGTAATGGAGCTCCCGTCCGGTGCGGTTTGGCGCGCAAGTACAAGTCCACTTGCTCAGCCAATTCTGGCTCCGTCCCTCGGTACTTCCTAACCAGCCTTGCGGCGAAAAGGCGCACATCCTCAGTTTGCTCAGCCAAAGCTAGTCGAACAATTTGGACTAAATCAGCCTTAAGTCCTGTAATTTCGCCCATAATTATCTCAGTAGATTGATTTCATTGCGTTTTATTTTCATGTGCAATGGACTAATTTATTATCGCATCTTTTTTGTAGACAAGAAAGCTTGCGACGGTGATGGATGGACGATTCCATAGTTTGGCTGTGAGCTGGCATGCTGGGGAAATCTGAGGGTGCCTTCCATGCGGAAGGGCCGGTTCGGCTAGTGCAACGAAAAAAATGGCTAGGGCTTGGTCTGAGTGATTGCTACGGGGAGGGGCTTGGGTCAGTAATCTGTTATTGCTTTGTGATGGAGGCGGTGAAATTTCTAGCCCGTGTAGGCGGATGTAGGCATTTGCCTAATTTTTAGGCAAAAATAGAGCGTTGGAGTAGATTGTCCCATCTAGCTCAGTTGTGATTGGGTGGTCTGGGGCGTTGCATGGTTGCTATGGGTTTGTGAGGCATGAAAATGCCTACACAGTGCCTACACGAGGCTAGAAAAGCAAAAGGCCAACTCATGAAAGTTGGCCTAAGTGCTTGATAATGCTGGTGGCGAATCAGGGACTCGAACCCCGGACCTGCGGATTATGATTCCGTCGCTCTAACCGACTGAGCTAATTCGCCGTGAAGCCTGACAAGTCAGACTTCGCAAACTGTGGTGGCGAATCAGGGACTCGAACCCCGGACCTGCGGATTATGATTCCGTCGCTCTAACCGACTGAGCTAATTCGCCACGTTTCTCGATGCGCTTGCACCGAGACGCGAACTATACGCAGCGTTTTTTAGGCTGTCAACCACATTTGCAGACAAATCACCTGCAGTCCGGCTTACAGGGTGTGGCAGCGGTCGCCTTGTACAAAACCCTGCCAGTCGATGCTGACGCCACGGCCAAAACCGATCACCTTGAACAGTTCGCCCATCTCCTGCATGGACAGCAGCTTTTGCACCATGGCCACCACCGGCAGGTAGCTGGCACTGTCGTCAGCATCCAGTTCGCCCAATAGCTGGGTGATGCCGGCATTGATCAGGAATTGCGCCTGGGTGGTGTAGCCGATCAGGTCCAGCCCGGCGTCGATGCCGGACTGGGCAATGGCGGTGAAGTCCACGTGGCAGGTAAGGTCCATCAGGCCGGGCAGGAAGAAGGGGTCATCCACCGTGTGATGACGGTAATGGCCGATCAAGGTGCCCATGTGGCGCTGCGGGTGGTAGAACTCGCCCGCCGGATAGCCGTAATCCACCAGCAGGATGGCACCGCGCACCAGATGGCGCGCCAGGGTGTGGATGAAGGCGGTGTTGCTCAGGCTCAGCTCGCTGATATAGCCCGCCTGCCGGATGTTCAGTGCCGCAGCCTGTTGCAGCAGCATCGGGTCCTGAATCGGGCGGTCCTGCCAGATGAAGTTGTCGCCATCCAGCGCCACCCCGCGTTGCAGCGGTTCAGGTGTCCAGTGCAGCAGCTCGCAGGGCATGGCATCCAGCACCTCATTGCCAATCACCACGCCGTCCAGTTGCTCCGGCAGCACGCTCAGCCATTGCAGCCGGTCGGCCAGATGGGGCAGGGCGCTGCGAATGGCGGTTTGCTGGCGCTCGATCAGGTCGGCCGACAGGTCGATGATGATGTAATGCTCAGGCAGGCAGTCCAGCTTTTCCAGTTCGGTCAGGATATCAATGGCCAGCTTGCCGGTGCCGGCACCGAATTCGTACACCGTGCCGCCGGTTTGCGGCAGCAGTTCGGCAATCTGCCGGGCCAGGGTTCGGCCAAAATAGGCCGACATTTCCGGTGCGGTGGTAAAGTCACCGGCGCTGCCCAGCTTGTGGCTGCCAGCCGAGTAATAGCCCATGCCCGGCGCGTACAGCGCCAGTTCCATGTAGCGGGAAAAGGGAATCCAGCCACCGGACTGGGTGATGGTCTGGCGGATATGGGCGCACAGCGCCTGGCTGGTGGCAAGCGCCTCGGCGCTTGGGGCGGGTAGGGTGGTCATGACGTGCATCCTGCTACAATGTGCGGCGATTGTGGTCGAAAGCGGCGCAGGGGTGAAGAGGCACTGCGCATTTTGTTGTCGGCGCAGCCAGCAAACATGGCGCAGCAAGGCAGGCAGGAAAGGCTGAACAGGATATGAAGCAACAGCAAGAGCGCTTGATGCAAGTGAATGAACAGCGTGTGGTACTGATTACCGGCGGTGCGCGCCGGGTAGGGGCTGGTATTGCCCGGCTGCTGCATGCGCGCGGGGTGCGGCTGGTATTGCATTACCGTGGTTCGCAAGCGGATGCCGAAGCCTTGGCCGCCGAGCTGAATGCACAGCGAGCGGAGTCGGTGGTACTGCTGCAGGCCGACTTGCTGGACATGCAGGCGGTACGCCAGCTGGCAGCACAGGCCATTGCCGCGTTCGGACGGCTGGATGGTCTGGTCAACAATGCCTCCAGTTTTTTCCCTACCGAAATCGGCCAGATCGACGAATCGGCCTGGCATGATTTGATGGGCAGCAACCTCAAGGCCCCGCTGTTTCTCAGTCAGGCGGTGGCCCCGGCCTTGCGCCGTAACGGCGGTGCCATTGTCGGCATCTCAGACATCCACGTGGACCGGCCGATGAAGCGTCATGTGGTGTACAACCTGGCCAAGGCCGGGCATGCCCAGCTGATTCGCAGTCTGGCGCTGGAACTGGCACCGGATGTGCGGGTAAATGGCGTGGCACCGGGGGTGAACCTGTGGCCGGAAGGCGAGGCGTCTTTCGATGCGGCAGAGCGCGCCGCCATCGAAGCCACCATTCCCTTGCAGCGTACCGGCCAGCCGGATGACATTGCCCGTGCAGTGGCCTTTTTGCTGCTGGATGCCAGCTATGTCACCGGTCAGATTCTGGCGGTGGATGGCGGACGCGGCATCGTGTTGTAAGGCTTGGGGCGGTTTGCCGGGAAATGGCATGGATTGTTGCAGGGAAAAACAGTAAAATCGCCTGTTTTTCAATTTCTTAGCCGTACCCCATGTCCGAACAGAACACCGTGCTCGACGACAAGGCCAAAAAGGCCGTGTTCGAGGGCAACAAACTGGCCAAGCGCCTGCGTCACCACGTGGGTGATGCCATCAATGATTTCAACATGATCGAACAGGGTGACCGGGTCATGGTGTGTCTGTCCGGCGGCAAGGACAGCTACACCCTGCTGGACATCCTGCTGGGTCTGCAAAAATCCGCCCCCATCGACTTTTCCATCGTCGCCGTCAACCTGGACCAGAAACAGCCCGGCTTCCCGGAAGACGTGCTGCCCGGTTATCTGGCGTCCATCGGGGTGGAATACCGCATCATCGAAGAAGACACCTACTCCATCGTCAAGAAGCTGGTGCCGGAAGGCAAGACCACCTGCAGCCTGTGCTCGCGCCTGCGTCGCGGCATTCTGTACCGGGTGGCGGACGAGCTGGGTGCCACCAAGATTGCGCTGGGTCACCATCGCGACGACATCCTGCACACGCTGTTCCTCAACATGTTCTACGGCGGCAAGCTCAAGTCCATGCCGCCCAAGCTGGTGTCGGACGACGGCAAGCACATGGTGATCCGCCCGCTGGCCTATTGCCGCGAAAAGGACATCATCCGCTACGCCGACTTGCGCCAGTTCCCCATCATTCCGTGCAATCTGTGCGGCTCGCAGCCCAATCTGCAGCGTCAGGTGGTGAAGGAAATGGTCAACGACTGGGACAAGCGCTTCCCCGGCCGGGTGGAGAGCATGTTCCGCGCGCTGCAAAACGTGGTGCCGTCCCATTTGTGCGATACCGGCCTGTTCGACTTTGCCGGTCTTAAAACCGGTGACAGCCCCTTCGAGAATGGCGACACCGCCTTCGACAAGGAAGAGTTCCGCGATCCGCCCATGCCGCTTGAAGACGGAGAAGAAGCCGTCACCGCGCCGGCGCGTCGTACCATCAGCATTCTGGATTCGCGCAAACCGGCGCAGCAGGAGGAGGGTGGCTGTGGCGCGTAGAGCCTTGCATCCTTTCCGCCGCCGCGTGCGTGCCGCGGTGGAGGACATGCCGGAAGTGGAAATCTCCGAAGCCGGCAATATCCGGTCCTTGCATCTGGGCTCGGAAACCATCCAGAGCTCGATGGACATGGACGAACCGGCCGAGCTGGTGTTGTCCTACAGCCGCGCGATGATGGCCTTCCTGCTATGGAACGACGACCCGCGCCATATCCTGCAAATCGGCCTGGGCGGTGGTTCCTTTGCCCGCTTCATCGACGAGTACCTGCCGGAAGCCGTCAGCGTGGCGGTGGACATCAACCCGCAGGTCATCGCCGTGGCACGTGCCTTCTTCAAGTTGCCGGAAGAGGGTGATTTCTTTGAAATCATCGAGGCCGACGGTGCGGATTACGTGAAGATTTTCCGTGGCTCCACCGACGCCATTCTGGTGGACGGTTTTGATGGCTTGCAGATTGTGGACGAACTGACCACCGAAGACTTCTTCGAAGACTGCAAGCGTGCGCTCAGCCCCAATGGCGTGTTTGTCACCAACTGGTGGAGCGGCGACAAGCGTTATCACAGCTTTGTCGAGCGCTTGCTGTCGGTGTTTGAAGGCCGCGTGCTGGAACTGCCCTCGGCCAGTCACGGCAATGTGGCGGTGCTGGCCTTCCGCCAAAGCCCCTCGCTGACCCAGTGGGAGGCGCTGAAAGAGCGTGCCGACCGGCTGGAGTGCCGTTTCGGGCTGGAGTTTGGCGAGTTCGTCAATCGTCTGAAACAGAACAATCAGGGCAGTGCCGGGCATCTGCTGATCTGAGCGGGCTTAGCGTGGCGCTGTCGGCTGTGTTGTCACGTTTGGTAACGCCAGCGGCTTGCCAAGCAGGCGTATAATGCTGCGCTTGCAACTTCACAAGCGCGGTTTGAGCCAGATCAGCAAGCCCGCCAGCCAGGCGAGGCACACTGCCAGACCTTACCGAATTCAGTGCATGGCTGCCCGGATGCAGCCATGGCAGGTTTTTACTTTGTTGGGACTATCATTGTGATCAAGCAGCAATTGCTTAACCGTATCGCGGACAAATCCGCCGTCATCGGCATTGTCGGCCTGGGCTATGTCGGCCTGCCGCTGATGCTGCGTTTTGCCGAAGTGGGCTACAAGGTCCTGGGCTTTGACATCGACCAGAGCAAGGTTGATGCCCTGACCGCCGGCAAGAGCTATATCGAGCATATCAGCGCCGACAGTATTGCCACGGCCCGTACCCGCGGCTTTGAAGCCACCACCGACTTCTCCCGCGCGCCGGAAGCCGACACCCTGATTCTGTGTGTGCCGACCCCGCTGAACAAATACCGCGAGCCGGACCTGAGCTTCGTGCTGGACACCATGGACAGCCTGGTGCCCTATCTGCGCGAAGGCCACCTGGTATCGCTGGAATCCACCACCTACCCGGGCACCACCGACGAAGAACTGCTGCCGCGCATGGAGTCCCGCGGCTTCAAGGTGGGCGAAAACGCCTTCCTGGTGTTCTCGCCGGAACGTGAAGATCCGGGCAACCCCAATTTCACCACCCGCACCATTCCCAAGGTATGCGGCGGCTACAGCCCGGCCTGCCAGGAAATCGGCGTGGCGCTGTACAGCGCGGTGATCGACAAGGTGGTGCCGGTATCCTCCACCCGCGCCGCGGAAATGACCAAGCTGCTGGAAAACATCCACCGTGCGGTGAATATCGGTCTGGTCAACGAAATGAAGATCGTGGCCGACAAGATGGGCATCGACATTCACGAAGTGATCCGCGCTGCCGCCACCAAGCCTTTCGGCTTCGTGCCCTACTATCCGGGCCCGGGCCTGGGGGGCCACTGCATCCCGATCGACCCGTTCTACCTCACCTGGAAAGCGCGTGAATACGGTGTGAACACCCGTTTCATCGAGCTGGCAGGTGAAGTCAATAGCAATATGCCCGACTGGGTGGTGGCCAAGGTGGCCGCTGCGCTGAACACCCGCAAGAAAGCCATCAACGGCAGCCGCGTGCTGGTGCTGGGCATTGCCTACAAGAAGAACGTGGACGACATGCGCGAAAGCCCGTCGGTGTTCCTGATGGAAAAACTGCGCGACCTGGGCGCGGAAGTATCCTACAGCGACCCGCACGTGCCGGTATTCCCCAAGATGCGCGAGCACCACTTCGAGCTGTCCAGCGTGGTGCTGGATGCGGCCACCATTGCCAGCTACGACTGCGTGTTGCTGGCTACCGACCATGACAAGTTCGATTACACGCTGCTGAAGCAACATGCCCAGCTGATCGTCGACAGCCGTGGCAAGTATCTGGAACCCGCCGACCACATCGTCAAGGCCTGACCCTGACGGCATGACGCAAGCAGGCGACCCCGTGGTCGCCTTTTGCCGTTTAAGCACAGAACGGAACACACCATGAAAACCGTACATCACGCCCCCATCACCGACCGCAAGATCCGCTTCGCGCTGGTTGGCTGCGGCCGCATTGCCAACAACCATTTCGGTTCGCTGGAAAAACATGAAGACCGTGCCGAACTGGTAGACGTCTGTGACATCGACCCGGCTGCACTGCAAGCTGCGGTAGAACGCACCGGCGCCCGTGGTCACAGCAATCTCACCGACATGCTGGCCTCCACCAATGCCGACATCATCGTGCTGACCACCCCGTCCGGCCTGCACCCGGCGCAAAGCATCGAATGTTCCGAAGCCGGTTTCCACGTGATGACGGAAAAGCCGATGGCCACCCGCTGGGAAGACGGCCTGGCCATGGTGAAAGCCGCCGACAAGGCCGGCAAGCGCATGTTCGTGGTGAAGCAGAACCGTCGTAACGACACCCTGCAACTGCTCAAGCGCGCGATGCAGGAAAAGCGTTTTGGCCGCATCTACATGGTCAACGTCAACGTGTTCTGGACCCGTCCGCAAAGCTATTACGACCAGGGCGGCTGGCGCGGCACCTGGGAATTCGACGGTGGTGCCTTCATGAACCAGGCCAGCCACTATGTGGACCTGCTGGACTGGCTGATCGGCCCGGTTGAAAGCGTGCAGGCCTACACCGCCACGCTGGCACGCAACATCGAAGTGGAAGACACCGGCACCGTCAGCATCAAGTGGCGTTCCGGCGCGCTGGGCAGCATGAACGTGACCATGCTCACCTACCCGAAGAACCTGGAAGGCTCCATCACCATCCTGGGCGAAAAGGGTTCGGTCCGCGTGGGTGGTGTGGCGGTGAATGAAATCCAGCACTGGGAATTCGCCGAACCGCATGCCATGGACGACGAAATCAAGAACGCCAGCTACGCCACCACCAGCGTTTACGGCTTTGGTCACCCGCTGTACTACGACAATGTGATCAACGTGATGCAGGGCAAGGCCGAGCCGGAAACCGATGGCCGCGAAGGGCTGAAGTCGCTGGAACTGCTGATTGCCATGTACCTGTCGGCACGTGATGGCCGTCGCATCAGCCTGCCGCTGGATTACTAAGGTCCGCCCCGGCCCGCACCGTGCGGGCCGCTTGCTCCACCAACCCATCATTCGTATTGCGCAATACTGAAACACACTCATGGCTGAAGAAAAGAAAGACCCCTGGCTGAATTATTTGGCGCTCACCACCGTCATCCTGGCCGTGTGTGCCACCTTGTCCACCTTCAAGGGCGGTGGTTTCTCCACCCGCAGCGTGATCGCCCAGGCCCAGGCCTCGGACCAGTGGGCCTACTATCAGGCCAAGGGCATCAAGGGCAATCTGTATGATGTGGAGCGTGAACGTCTGCAGTTCGAGCTGGACAACCTGCCGGCTTCCGCCAGCCCGGCCCAGCGCGAACACTATCAGGCCCAGCTGAAAAAGGTGGGCGACAAGGCTGCCCGCTATGCGGCCGAACGCAAGGAAATCGAAAAGGAAGCCCGCCGTCTGGAAGCCGAGCGCGATGCCGCCCAGCGTCAGGGCAAGCCGTTTGGCGTGGCGGTGATTTTCCTGCAAGTGGCCATCCTGATTTCCTCCATCGCCGGCCTGTTCAAGCGCAAGGCGGTGTGGCTGGCGGCATTGCCGGTCGGCCTGCTTGGCCTGGTGTATTTTGCCGATGGCTTTTTCCTGTTTTTCTGACCCCCGTCCGGAGGCCCGCCCATGACCCAATACACCGTACATCCCACCGCCATTGTTGATGAAGGCGCACAAATCGGTGCCGACACCCGCATCTGGCACTGGGTGCATATCTGCGGCGGCGCCAGCATTGGCGAACGCTGCTCCTTCGGCCAGAACGTGTTTGTCGGCAATGACGTAGAGATCGGCAACAACGTCAAGATCCAGAACAACGTGTCCATCTACGATGCCGTCACGCTGGAAGACGACGTGTTCTGCGGGCCGTCCATGGTGTTCACCAATGTCAACAATCCGCGCAGCCATGTCAGCCGCAAGGATGAATACCGTCGTACCGTGGTGAAGCGTGGCGCCTCCATCGGTGCCAACGCTACCATCGTTTGCGGCCATCAGGTGGGCGAATATGCCTTTATCGGTGCCGGCGCGGTGGTAACCCGCGACGTTCCGGCCTATGCGCTGATGGTGGGCACCCCGGCCAAACGCATCGGCTGGATGTGCGCCTGCGGCGAGCGTCTGCCCAATGACATCGGCACCCACGCCTGCCCGGCCTGCGACAGCTTTTACCAGATTGGCGGCAATCACTGCACTCCGGCCTGAACCGGACCAGCCTGCACCGCCTGAAACCACTCAATCCCGACGGCTGCCCGCACGGCAGCCCGGCCCCAGCAAGGAATCGAGCCATGAGCATCCAGTTCATCGACCTCAAAGCGCAGTACCAGCATCTGAAAACCGACATCGACGCCCGCATCCACGCGGTGCTGGATCATGGCCAGTACATCATGGGGCCGGAAGTCAAAGAGGTAGAACAGCAACTGGCCGCCTACACCGGCGTCAAGCACGCCATCGGCGTGTGTGACGGCACCAAGGCGCTGCTGATTGCGCTGATGGCGCTGGGCGTGGGCCGTGGTGATGAAGTCATCACCACGCCGTTTACCTTCATCGCCACCGGCGAAATGATTGCCCTGCTGGGTGCCACCCCGGTGTTTGTCGACATCGACCCCATCAGCTACAACCTGGACCCGGCGCTGCTGGAAGCCGCCATCACCCCGCGTACCAAGGCCATCATGCCGGTCAGCCTGTACGGCCAGTGCGCGGACTTTACCGCCATCAACGCTATTGCCGAGAAGCACGGCATTGCGGTGATCGAGGACGGCGCACAAAGCTTTGGTGCCAGCCAGCACGGCAAGAAATCCGGCAACCTGTCCACCATCGGCTGCACCAGCTTCTTCCCCAGCAAGCCCCTGGGCTGCTATGGCGACGGCGGTGCCTGCTTTACCAATGACGACGAGCTGGCAAAGAAAATGCGCGAAATCCGCGTGCACGGCCAGGACCGTCGCTACCACCACCCGGTGATCGGCCTGAACGGCCGTCTGGATACCATCCAGGCCGCGGTGCTGCTGGCCAAACTGCCCAGCTTTGCCGACGAAGTGGCGGCGCGTGAGCGCATTGGTGCCCGCTACAGCGCCCTGCTGCAGGACGTGGCCCGCGTGCCGGTGATCGGCGCGGGCAATACCCACGTTTACGCCCAGTACACCATCGAGGTGGACAATCGCGAAGCGGTACAGAAAGCCCTGCAGGAACTGGGCGTGCCCACCGCCGTGCATTACCCGATTCCGCTGCACCTGCAACCGGCCTTTGCCCATCTGGGCCAGGGCGAAGGCAGCTTCCCGCTGGCCGAGGCCGCCGGCAAGCGCGTGATGAGCCTGCCGATGCACCCCTTCCTGGATGAAGCCACGCAGGATGCCATCGTCGCTGCGGTGAAAATGGCACTGGGCTGAGCGTGCTGGCCAAACTCAAGGCCAGGCTGGGGCAGGGCGGCTTTGCCCGCAATGTCGCCACCCTGGCTGGCGGCGCTGCCGTGGCGCAGTTCCTGCCGGTATTGTTCACCCCGCTGCTGACCCGGCTGTACAGCCCGGCCGATTTTGGCGTGCTGACGCAGTTTGTCGCCTGGTTGTCCAACCTGGTGGTGATTGCCACCTGGCGCTACGACATGGCTGTGGTGCTGCCGGAAGAAGAAGCCGACGCCATGCGCCTGATGGTGCTGGCGCTGTTGTTCAACACCCTGCTGCTGGCGGTGCTGAGCATTCCTTTGCTGGCAGCCGGGCCGTGGATTGCCGCCCGGCTGCATGCCCCGGCCATGGCTCCGTGGCTGCCCTTGCTGCCGCTGGGCATCTGGGTGGCGGCCAATAACCAGATCTGGACCAACTGGAACAACCGCCAGCGCCGTTACAGCGCCAATGCGCAGGGCCGCATGGGACAATCTGCCGCCATGGTGACGGTGCAACTGGCTGCAGGCTTTGGCAAGCTGGGCGCGCTGGGCCTGCTGCTGGCGCAGATTGCTGGCCAGACCGCCTCCTGGCTGCTGCAAGCACGCCAGGACTGGTGCGCACTGCCGCAGTGGCTGCGTACCGCCCGCTCCGGTGGCATGGGCCGCATCCTGCGCCGCTATCGCGAGTTTCCGCTGGTCAACACCCCGCATGCCTTCGTGGTGGCCTTGCAGGATTCCTTGATGGTGCAGCTGCTGGGCATGCTGGCTACCGCCGAGCTGATGGGCCATTACGGCCTGGTGGTGCGGGTGTTGAAACTGCCCGCCGCCTTGCTGGGACAAGCCGTGTCGCAAGTGCTGTACCGCGATCTGGCCGAAGCGCATGCCAAGGGCCACAGCCTGCGGCCCTTGCTGAAAAAGGCGCTGCTGGTGTTGTCGGCACTGGCGATTGTGCCCTTTCTCATCATCATGGCCTGGGGCGGCCCGCTGTTTGCCTTTGCCTTTGGCGAGCAATGGCGCGATGCCGGTCAGATTGCCGCCACGCTGACGCCGTCCTTCTTCTGCATGTTCCTGGCTGCGCCTTGCTTCATGGTGCCCATGGTGCTGTCGCGCCAGCGCCAGTCGCTGCTGTTTGCCCTGCTAGGCGTGGTGGTGAACCTGGGCTCGCTGGGTGTGGTGTACTGGGCGGGGGAGAATGCCCATCAGGTATTCCGCCTGCTGTCGGTGACGGTTTCCATCTATTACATCATCTACATGGTCTGGGTCTTCCGGCTGTGTCGCCAACTGGAGCAAGACCATGCTCACGGCTAATTCACTGAGCCTGTGCGATTACCTGTCCGCCTTGCCCGGCATGCTGCGTGGCCGCGCATTCCAGCGTGCCGCGCTGCGGCGCGAGCTGGCAGCCTGCTTTGGCGTGGACGAGGCGCGCATCGGCCTGTACGACACTGGCCGTGCCGCGCTGCGGGTGCTGTTGCAGCAACACGGCATTGGCGCAGGGGACGAGGTGATTGTCCCGGCCTATACCTGCGTGGTGGTGCCCAACCAGATTCCGGCACTGGCAGCCACGCTGCGTTTTGTCGATGTGTCGGCAGACACCTTGAATTTTGACTGGGACGTGCTGGCCGCTGCCATCGTCCCGGCCACCCGCGCCGTCATCGTGCCGCACAATTACGGCCTGCCGTGCCGGGTACCGGATGCACTGCGCGCAGCCCATCCGCAAGTGAAGTTCATCGATGATGCCGCCCACGGCTTTGCCAGTCAGCTGGATGGCCAATGGCTGGGCAGCTATCACGACGGGGCTTTCTTCAGTTTTGAATATTCCAAGAACCTGACTGGCGGCATCGGCGGCCTGGCCATCTTTCCGCCCGGCTTGGCCGCGCCGCAGCAGGACTGGCCGGAACTGTCCTGTGCGGATGAATGGCGCTTGCTGGCCACGCTCAAAGCCCATCTGCTGAGTGCACGCTGGCCCTTGCTGGGCCGCATCACCATGGCCATCAACCGCCGTCTGGGCCTGATTTACCGCTCGGCCGATGCCGAAGTGACACAAGGCATGCCGCATCCGGTACGCGCCATGCCGCTGTTGTCCACCGTGCTGGTGCGCCGCCAATTGGCCCATCTGCCCGCCACGCTGGCACACAAGCAGGCGCTGGCGCAGCGTTACCAACAGGCACTGGCGGCACTGCCGTCCATCACCCAATGGGCCGTGCCTGCCGCTGCTGCGTGCCACTGGGTGCGTTACCCGTTTGCGCTGTCTTGTCCTCAGGCCAACAAGGCCGCCGTGGCACGGCGCCTGAGTCAGGCCAGCGGGCTGAATATCGGCGTGTGGTTTGATGATGTGATCCATCCGGCCGGTTCTTTCCGCCATGCTTATGTGGCCGGTAGTGCGCCGCAGGGCGAGCGGCTGGCGGCCACGGTACTGAACCTGCCGATGAATATTGCGCTGGCCGACAACGCCGCGCTGGCGCACAAACTGGACCGGCTACTGGCAGAACTGCGCCGCATCGAGAAAGAAAATATCCAATGAAGCTGTTGTTGATCGGTTCGGCCTCGGTACACACCTGGCGTTACCTGGCCGGTATCGCCCCGCATGTGGACGAAATCTGGCTGGCCTGCAATGGCGAAGTCCCGGCCGACAAGCGTCCGGCCAATCTCAAGGGCGAGTTGCGGCTGGACTTCGGCCTGAAGGCACTGGGTAGCGCCGGAAAACTGGGCCGCTGGATTAGCCAGATAAAGCCGGATCTTGTCCATGTGCATCAGGCCAATAGCGTGGCCTGGCATGCACGCCGGGCGCTGAGTGGCAGCCGTGTGCCAATGGTACTGACCGCCTGGGGCTCGGACGTGCTGCTGCTGCCGGACAGCAACCGGCTGATGCGGCAGATGGTGCAGGGCAATCTGCGCGCCGCCAGCGCCATTACCTCGGATTCGCTGTATATGGCAGCGAAAATCCGCCAGCTGGCTGGGGATAACTGCCGTATCGACGTACTGAATTTCGGCATGGACGCGCTGCCGGCGCAGCCGGATATCGCGGCCAAGGCCAACAAGGTGTTGTCCTGCCGCCTGCACAAGCCCTTGTACCGCATCGACGCCATCCTGCATGCCTGGCAGCAGGTGGAGGCCAGTGGCCGTTACCCGGACTGGAGCCTCACCGTAGCCGCCAGTGGCGAGTCCACCGACAGCCTGAAAGCGCTGGCCAGCCGCCTGCAACTGCAAAGGGTGGAATTCACCGGTTTTGTTTCGTCCGCAGTATTGGCTGGCCTGTATCAGGAATCGCGCTTGTTTGTCAGCGTGCCGCGTTCGGACGCCACCAGCATCAGCCTGCTGGAAGCCATGGGGCACGGTTGCCTGCCGGTACTGTCCAATCTGCCCGCCAATGGCGAGTGGGTGATCGACGGCCTCAACGGCCTGATTGCCGAAGACATCGCCCGGCTGAGCGACAGCCTGCTGTCCGGCATGGACTGGGCGGCGGACAATGCCCGCCTGGCGCAGGCGGTGCAGCTCAACCGCCAGCTGGTGGCCCAGAAAGCCCTGCATCACAGCAATATGCAGCACTTTGCCGATCTCTATGCCAGCCTGCTGTCCGGGGCGGCACACAAGGATTCTGCCGTATGAAAGTAGCCCATCTCACTTCTGCCCACCCGCGTCACGACATCCGCATTTTCGTCAAGGAATGCGCCACGCTGGCTGCTGCCGGTCACGAGGTGAGCCTGATCGTGGCCGATGGCCTGGGCGAGGAAATCAACAAGGGTGTGCGCTTTCACGATGTCGGCCCCAAGACCGGCGGCCGCTTTGCCCGCATGACCGGCACCACCAGCCGGGTATACCAGGCGGCACTGGCGCTGCGCCCGGACATCGTGCATTTTCACGACCCGGAGCTGATTCCCGCCGCACTGCGGCTGAAGCAGGCCGGTATCAAGGTGATTTACGACGTGCACGAAGACATGCCGCGCCAGATTCTGGCCAAGCACTGGATTCCCGGTGCCATCCGTCCCCTGGTGTCCGGCAGCTTTGAAACAGTGGAAGACTGGGCAGCCAAACGTTTTGACGCGGTGGTGACATCCACCCCGCACATCCGCAACCGTTTTGCCAAACTGGGCGGGCGAGTACTGGATGTGTGCAACTTCCCCATCCTGGAAGAGCTGGTGCGCGATACCCCGTGGGACAGTCGCAAGAACGAGGTGTGCTATATCGGCGGCATCAGCCGCATTCGCGGTATCGAACCCATCGTGGCCGCGCTGCCGGATACCTCCACCCGGCTGAATCTGGCCGGCATCTGGAGCGAGAGCGACCTGCGCGCCAAGCTGGAAGCACAAGCAGGCTGGGCACGGGTGAATGACCTGGGCGTGCTGGACCGCAAGGGCGTGGCCCAGGTGCTGGCGCAAAGCAAGATCGGCCTGGTAACGCTGTTCCCCACCCCCAATTATGTGGATGCGCTGCCGATCAAGCTGTTCGAATACATGGCGGCCGGCATGCCGGTGATTGCCAGTGACTTCCCGGTATGGCGCGAAATCGTCGACGACGCCGGCTGCGGCGTGCTGGTGGACCCGCAAGACCCGCAAGCTATTGCATCTGCCATCAACAGCCTGATGGCGGATGAAGACCGCATGCGCCAACTGGGCGAGGCGGGCAAGCAGGCGGTACTGCAGAAATACAGCTGGGCGGCAGAAGGCCGCAAGCTGGTGGACCTGTACGCCCAACTTTCCTGAGGACGCTGGAGGAAGACCGACATGGACAAGCCGCAACGTCATCACCACGGCCCGCTGGCCCGGCTGATCCACATCCTGCGTACGCGGCCGCGTCTGTTGTCGGCCATCGTATTCGGTTTGTTCGTGGCACAGGCGCTGACCATGCTGACCCCGATGCGCACGCTCACCGCCTATGTGATTGGCTGGAACGCCGGTGCCGGCCTGTATCTGCTGCTGGCACTGCACATGATGCATGGTGCCGATGCCGAGCAGATCCGCCACCGTGCCGCACGGCAGGACGAAGGCGAACTGGCCATCCTGATGCTGGTGGTGCTGGCGGCCATTGTCTGCCTGCTGTCCATCGTGGCCGAGCTGTCGGTAGCGAAAGACCTGCACGGCGGCAGCCGCGGCCTGCATATCGGCCTGTCGGTGCTCACCATCTTTACCAGCTGGCTGTTTACCCAAACCATGTTCGCCCTGCATTACGCCCACCAGTACTACGTGGCGCTGTTTCGCTGCGGCAAGCCGGGGCTGGAATTCCCGGGTGACGAAGAACCCAATTACAGCGATTTCTTTTACTTTGCCGCCGTCATCGGCACCTCGGGCCAGACGGCCGACATCAGTTTCAGCTCACGGGCCATGCGTCGCATCGGCTCCGTGCATTGCATCCTGTCCTTCCTGTTCAACACCACCGTGCTGGCGATGATGATCAATATCGCCGCCGGGCTGTTCTGAACGGCGGACACTTAAATCCGGAAAAGCAGCAGCGTGCGCATTCTCTATATCAATCACTATGCCGGCAGCCCGCGCCACGGCATGGAATTCCGCCCCTATTACCTGGCGCGTGAATGGGTCAAGGCCGGCCACGAAGTCAACATGCTGGCGGCAGATACCTCGCATCTGCGCCAGACCAATCCGCAACTGTCCTCCAAGTATCAGGACGAAGACATCGACGGCATCCGCTACACCTGGTGCAAGACCCCGGCCTATCCGGGCAACGGGCTCAAGCGGGTGATCAACATCTTCAGCTTCCTGGGCAAGGTAATGGGCCTGTCCGGGCGCTATCTGAAGGAGTGGAAGCCGGACGTGGTGATTGCCTCCTCCACCTACCCGTTGGATACCATCCCCGCCGCCTTCATTGCCGGCAAGACCGGGGCGCGGCTGGTGTACGAGGTGCACGACCTGTGGCCGCTGACACCGGTGGAAGTGGGCGGCATGTCGCGCTCCCACCCCTTTATCCGCCTGATGCAGTGGGCCGAGGATTTTGGCTACCGCAAGGCCGATACCGTCATCTCCATGCTGCCCTGCGCCCGCGATTACATGATGCAGCACGGCATGGCGGCGGAAAAATACCATGTTGTTCCTAATGGTGTGGACGTCGCCGAGTGGCAGGGGGCGGACACGCCGCTACCGGCCGAGCACTTGGCTGCGCTGGCAAAACTCAAGGCGGACAAGCGCTTTCTGATTGGCTATGCCGGTGGCCATGGTCTGGCCAATGCGCTGGACTTCCTGCTGGAAGCTGCCGCCCGGCTGCAAGATACGTCAGCCAGCTTTGTGCTGGTGGGCGACGGCCCGGACAAGGCCGCGCTGGTGGAGAAGGCTGCCGCAATGGGCCTGTCCAATGTGCACTTTTTGCCCAGCATTCCCAAGCGCGCAGTGCCTGCGTTCCTGGCGGAAATGGACAGCCTGTTCATTGGCTGGCGCAAGCTGCCCATCTACCGTTTCGGCATCAATCCCAACAAGCTGTTCGACTACCTGATGGCCGGTAAGCCAGTGATCCACTCGGTGGAAGCGGGCAACGACATGGTCAAGGACGCCGGGGCCGGTTTCAGCGTAGGCGCGGAAGACCCGGCCGCCATTGCCGAGGCCGTGCGCCGCATGCTGGCTACCACGCCCAACGAGCGCGGCCGCATGGGCGCAGCCGGACGGCAATATGTGCTGGCCCATCACGACTACCGCGTGCTGGCGCAGCGTTTCCTGCAAGCCGTACTGCGCCAGGGCTGATGCCATGTTGCGTCTGCTGGGAAAACTGCTGCGGCTGGGCCTGAAGCTGGCTACTTGCCTTGCGGTATTTTTTGTCAGCATGGTGTTGCTGGCCATGGCCTTGCAAAACGGCCTGGGCTGGGGGCTGGCCCAGGTGCTGCTGTATCTGGCCGCCTATGCGCTGGCCAGCTGGCAGCAGTGGCCACGTCTGCAGACCGGCTTGTTGGTCGGCTGGTTCGGCTTGTTCTGTGGTGCGATGTTTTTCTGGGACAAGTATGGCGGTGGCGTGCAGCCAGCCCCTGAGTGGCTGAAGCTGCTGGCGCATTGGCATGCGGTGGGCTGGATCGTGCTGGTATTGCTGTTTCTGCCACTGACGCTGGTGGAAATGCTGGTCAGGAAACTGCGTCGCCGCAGTGAGCGCAGTCAGGCAGCATCGACAGATATCTTCACTGCCAATCTGGCGCAGTTTGATTTGCAGCAGTCGTTTGCCAGTGTAGAAGATAGACAAAAAACCGTGCAAACCTGTACTAACGGCGAGGATAATAGCGGTTTTAACCTCCATGGCCGGCGTGATGCAACACCGGGAGACAGGTGAGTAGTGGATGAGTAGCAAGAAGCAGCATATCCGTTTTGATTTTGCCGATGGCCTGCGTGGCGTGGCCATCCTGTGTGTGATCCTGTTTCACTTTACCCAGACCTTCTGGCAGCATCGCGAGCGCATCAGCGACATCCTGAATATGGATCCGCTGGAAGGTTACGCCGGGGCATCTTTTGTATTGCCCTTCAATCTGGGCGCGGTAGGCGTGGGGCTGTTCCTGCTGATTTCCGGACTGCTGATTCCGCTGTCGCTCACCCGCATGGGTGGCTTGCGTTTTGCCGTGTCGCGGGTATTCCGCATCTACCCCACCTACTGGGCCGGACTGGCGGTGACACTGATTGCCTTGTGGATTGCCGCCTGGCTGGCGGATAACGACTTCGACATCACCCGGCGCGATGTCATCGGCCATGTCAGCATTGCCTTTCAGGACATGCTGGGTGGGCGCAATATCGATCCGGTGATGTGGACGCTGAAGGTGGAACTGTGGTTTTACGCCTTGCTGGGTACGGCGTTTGCGCTGACCGGCAAACGCATCAAGTGGGCCATCTGGCTGCTGCTGCCGTTGGTGGCCATGCTGTGCCGTGGCCCGGATGCGCAAGGCCTGCACGGCCAGCTGGCGCATTTCTGGGCCTATGACCAGTATTTCCTGTCCTCGGTGGTGTGTTATTTCCCGCTGATGTTTGCCGGGTGCTGGTGTTATTTCTACCTCACCGGCCAGGCCGGTGCCGTGGAAACCGTGCTGCATTTTGTCGGCCTCTTGGCCCTGTTTGTGTGGGTGACCAACTGGCCATCGCCCGAGCTGTACGGCAGCTACGCCATCGGCATCAGCCTGTTCGTGCTGGGCGTGCTGCGCCCGGCGCTGTGGAGCAGCCCGTGGCTGGCACGCGTGGCCGCGGTCAGCTATGCCTGGTATGTCTGTCATTCGAATGCGGGCTACGTGCTGATGGAAGTGCTGGCTATGTACAATCTGCCGTGGTGGCTGCTGGTGGCCGCCGCCACCGTGATGACCTGGTATCTGGCGCTGGCCATCAATCGCTGGGTGGAGCTGCCCACGCAGAAACTGGGCAAGCGTGCCGCCGATGCGCTGAAAGAGAAGCCGGCGACGGACAATTTGGCCCGCCAGTAAGAAAGAGCAGCTGAAAAAAACCTGCTGCTGCGGCGTGCCTTGCCCCAGGGCCGCTACGCTATTTTGTTAGCCGCTCCAAGCGCCGCTGACAAGACCGGATACGCGACTGGCAACCATGCGTCGGCTGCCAGCCATGAACAACGACGCCTATTGAAGATGACGAAAATGAGCGAACAGAAATTCCTGCCCTTTGCCCTGCCGGATATCGGTGAAGACGAAATCAATGAAGTGGTCGACGCCCTGCGTTCCGGCTGGGTGACCACCGGCCCCAAGACCAAGCAGTTCGAAGCCGACTTTGCTGCCTTCATCGGCGAAGGCGTGGAAGCGATTGCCGTAAACTCCGCTACTGCCGGCCTGCATCTGGCGCTGGAAGCCATCGGCATCCAGCCGGGTGATGAAGTGATTGTCCCCAGCTACACCTTTACTGCCACGGCCGAAGTGGTGCGCTATCTGGGCGCAGACCCGGTCGTGGTGGATGTGGACCCGGCCACTTTCAATATCAGCCCGGCTGCCATCCGTGCCGCCATCACCCCGAAAACCCGCGCCATCATGCCGGTACACTTTGCCGGCCTCGCGTGCGAGATGGACGAAATCATCGCCATCGCCCGCGAACATGGCCTGAAAGTGGTGGAAGACGCTGCGCACGCGCTGCCGACCACCTACAAGGGCAAGCTGGTGGGCACGCTGGATTCGGACGTCACCGTGTTCAGCTTCTACGCCAACAAAACCATGACCACCGGCGAAGGCGGCATGGTGGTATCGAAGAACAAGGACATCATTGCCCGCTGCAAGATCATGCGTCTGCATGGCATCAGCCGCGATGCCTTCGACCGCTACGTGTCCAAGACCCCGGCCTGGTACTACGAAGTGATTGCTCCCGGCTTCAAATACAATATGCCGGATACCGCCGCTGCCATGGGCATCCACCAGTTGAAGAAGATTGTCGCCTTCCGCGAAAAGCGCGAAGTCATGGCCCAGCGTTTCGACCGCGAACTGGCCGACCTGCCCTTGATCCTGCCGGCCCGCCCCGCCCATGCCGGGGATCGCCATGCCTGGCACCTCTACCCGGTACGCATCAAGCCGGAAGCCGGCATCAGCCGTGATGACTTTATCGTCCGCATGGCGGAAAAGGGCATTGGCTGCTCGGTACACTTCATTCCGCTGCATCGCCAGCCGGTATGGCGCGATGGCTACCAGCTGGACCGTGCTGCCTTCCCGGTGGCGGATGCCGCCTTCGAGGCCGAAGTTACCCTGCCGCTGTACACCCGCATGACCGAGGACGATCAGACCCGCGTGATTGCCGCCGTGCGTGAGATCCTGGGCGCATGAGTCAGCGCAAGCCGTTAGCGCCGGGTGAAGGCCCGGCCTTGTTACCGCCATGCTGTCGCCCGCCGGGTGCCGGGTCGGCACTGCTCAAGCGCCTGTTCGACCTGATTGCATCCAGCATCGGCCTGCTGCTGCTGGCCGGGCCGCTTTTGCTGGTTGCCTTGTGGATCAAGCTCGATTCCCCCGGTCCGGTGTTTTTCCGCCAGGTACGGGTAGGGCGGGGCGGCATGCTGTTTCGCATCCACAAATTCCGCACCATGCAGGTGAATACCGAAGTGCAGGGCCAGCTGACTGTGGGTGCCGACAGCCGTGTCACCGGTGCCGGGCGTTTTTTGCGCAAGAGCAAGCTGGATGAACTGCCGCAATTGCTGGACGTGCTGTTCGGCGACATGAGCCTGGTGGGCCCGCGCCCGGAAGTGCCCAAGTATGTGGCGCACTACCCGGACGAAGTGAAAGACATCGTGCTGTCGGTACGCCCCGGCATCACGGACTGGGCCTCCATCCGCATGATTGATGAAAACGAGATCCTGGGCCGCGCGGCGGACCCGGAACGCGCTTATATCGAACAGATCCTGCCGGAAAAACTGGGCTATTACGTGCGCTATGCGCAAACCCACAGCCTGCTGGAAGATATCCGCATCATCTTCGCCACCTTGCTGAAAATCGTGCTGCGCTGATGGCCGTGAAAGTCGATTCGACATGCTAGACAAATTGCTGACCTTTTCCCGTCACAACAAGATGGCCCTGCTGGCGCTGATGGATGCGCTGCTGCTGCCGCTGGCCCTGTGGAGCGCCGTGGTGCTGCGCCTGGGCGGCTACTGGGACCCGAAGCTCGACCCGTATCTGTGGATCTTCATCGTACCGCCGCTGTGGGTGATTCCCATCTTCGTCAAGCTGGGGCTGTACCGCGCGGTGCTGAAGTATCTGGACGACAAGATCGTCTACACCGTGTTCACCGGGGTGAGCCTGGCGGTGCTGGTGTTGACGGCGGTGATCGTGATGGCGCGCATTGCACCCTTCCCGCGCTCGTCCATCATCATCTTCTGGATGTTCGCCATGGCCTATATCGGCGGCAGCCGCTTCGTGCTGCGCGGCCTGGTGCGGCGGATCGATTCAGTGGATGCCCCGCGTGAACACGTCATCATCTATGGTGCCGGCCAGGCGGGTGTACAGCTGATGCTGGCCTTGCAGGCAGGCAAGGAATACCGGCCGATGGCCTTTGTCGATGACAATCCGGAAAGCTGGCGGCGTACCTATCGCGGCCTGACCGTACATGCGCCGGAAGATTTGCCGCTGCTGATCGAGGAAACCGCCGCCAGTTGCATCCTGCTGGCCATGCCCTCGGTCAGCCGTGGGCGTCAGCGCGAGATTCTGGAGTCGCTGGAACACCTGCGCATTCCCATCAAGCGTCTGCCAGGCATGGCTGACCTGGTATCGGGCGAAGCGCGGGTGGAAGAACTCAAGGAAGTGGAAATCGAAGACCTGCTGGGTCGCGACCCGGTGCCGCCGCGTCCCGAACTGCTGGCCCGCAACATCCAGGGCCGGGTGGTGATGGTGACCGGTGCCGGTGGTTCCATCGGTTCCGAACTGGTACGGCAGATTGCCCGCAACAATCCGGCGCGCATCGTGCTGTTTGAACTGACGGAATTTGCCCTCTACGCCATCGATCAGGAACTGTCGCAGCTGGCACCGGACATTCCGCGCACGCCCTTGCTGGGCTCGGTCACCGACTATGCCCGCCTGTGCCAGATCATGCGCAGCTTTGCCGTGGAAACGGTGTATCACGCCGCAGCGTACAAGCATGTGCCGATGGTGGAGCACAATCCGGTGGCCGGCATCGTCAACAATGCCTTTGGTACCGATACCACCGCACGTGCGGCAGAAGACTGCGGCGTGGACACCTTCGTGCTGATTTCCACCGACAAGGCGGTACGCCCCACCAATGTGATGGGTGCCACCAAGCGGCTGGCCGAACTCACCTTGCAGGGCCGTCACGCCCGCGGCAGCAACACCCGTTTTGTCATGGTGCGTTTTGGCAATGTGCTGGGCAGCTCCGGTTCGGTGGTGCCCCTGTTCAAGAAGCAGATCAAGGCTGGCGGGCCGGTGACGGTCACCCACCCGGACATCACCCGCTACTTCATGACCATTCCGGAAGCAGCCCAGCTGGTGATTCAGGCCGGGGCGATGGGCGAGGGCGGGGACGTGTTTGTACTGGACATGGGCGAACCGGTGAAAATTGCCGAACTGGCGCGGCGCATGGTGCATCTGTCCGGGCTGGAAGTGCGTGACGACAAGCATCCGGGCGGCGATATCGAAATCCGCTTCTCCGGGCTGCGGCCGGGTGAGAAGCTGTACGAAGAGCTGCTGATCGGCGACAACGTACTGCCCACCGATCACCCGCGCATCCTGCGGGCACAGGAATACCATCTGCCGGCAGAGGAGCTGCAACACTTCATGCAGCAGCTGGATGAGGCCTGCCGCGCGCTGGATGGCGCACAGGCATTTGCGCTGATGCAGCAGGTGGTGCACGAATTCCGCGCCGCTCCGGCAACCCAGGACTGGGTGGTACTGCAACAGGGATAAAACAAGGGCCACCTAGCGGCTGACCACCTGATTGCGCCCCAGCTGCTTGGCACGGTACATGCGCGCATCGGCCAGCTCCACCAGCTGGCGGCGCGCGTTGCACTTGTCCGCCAGGCGCTCGGCCAGGCCGATACTTGCCGTCAGCGGGCTGCCATCCGGCCGCTGGCCCAGACCCTGCTGGCGCAGCCGCTCCAGTGCAATCTCGGCCTGCACCCGGTCGGTATTGGGCATCAACAGCAAAAACTCCTCCCCGCCCCACCGCACCAGCACATCGCCACGGCGCATGTTCTGCTGGATTTGCTGCACCAGCAGCTTCAGGGTCTTGTCCCCTGCGGCATGGCCAAACACATCATTGATGCTTTTGAAGTGATCCATGTCGATGAAGGCAATGGCCAGCGGCAGCTGGTTTCTTTCCGCATTCACCAGTTGCAGTTCCAGCATTTCGATGCCGCTGCGGCGCGAGAAAGCCGTGGTCAGCGGGTCGCGGATGGTTTGTCCCACCAGCGCAATGATGAAGGCCAGCTGGCTGATGCCGGCCAGCGCCGATACCCCGGCCAGCAAGGACAGCAGCCAGAACTCCCCGCCAAACGAGAGCCAGCTGGCAACCGACCAGTCCATGACCCAGGCCAGCGCATAGGCCAGTAATACCGGCATGACAAAAGCGAGATTTTCCAGCAAAGTCAGCGGAAAAATGGCAAAAGCGGCCAGCAGCACAAAGGGCAAAAATGCATAGCCGGTGCCAATGGCGGCTGAAATACCCTCCAGATGATGCTGGGTCAGCAACAAGTGCGAACCGATGTAAAACAGCGTGGGAATGGCAAACAAGGTGGCCATCCCCTGGTAGGCCCGCAACAGACGGCCATCATGCGGACACCACATCACCAGGGCGGCAAAGGCCACGGTGGCCAGCAGGCGCATGGTGACCAGCCGTTCCCACAGCGCGGCAGGCAAGGTCAGCACGTCCACCACAATCCACAAGGGCGTGAGCAGGGCAAACAACAAGGCAAACAAGCGCACGCGATTGATCAGCATCAGCGCGCGGCGCTGTTGCAGCAAGGGCATGTGTTGATGGGGGCTGAGCAGCCAGCCGGTTTCGTTGCTGGCAATTTCACCGGGCAACAGGCCCAGCACGCCACGCCAGATAGTGTGTGTGATTCTCATTGTCAGACAATTTTCGGTTTTGCAGCATTGTAGGGGCAATGCGCAGTACAACCTTGTAAAATATCAAATTCAGCCTGAATTGACCGGGAATTGTCTGATTAGTTGGCTGATTTAATAAAACAAATCATGTCATGCAATAGGGGAGAGTCGGTCAATGGAAACCCGCTGGCTGGAAGATTTTCTGGTGCTGGCCGATACCGGCAGCTTTACCCGTTCTGCCGAAATCCGCCATCTGACGCAACCGGCCTTTTCCCGGCGTATCAAGTCGTTGGAAAGCTGGTTCGGCGCCGACCTGATCGACCGCACCACCTATCCCACCCGACTGACGGCGGCAGGCGAGTTGCTGCGCGAACAGGCGGTACAGATGCTGGCGCAAATCAACAGCACCCGCGCCCAGTTGCGCGGGCTGCAACCCTTGCCTGCCGGCACGCTGAGCCTGGCCGTACCGCATACCCTGTCGTTTTCCTTCTTTCCCAAATGGCTGACCCGCATGGAGCAGGGTTTTGGCCCGTTGTCCTGCCGCCTGCAGGCCAGCAATGTGCACGATGCCTTGCTGGCCTTCGTGGAGGGCGGTTGCGATCTGCTGATGTGTTATCACCACCCCAAACAGCCGGTGGATTTTAGCGATCCGCGCTACAGCGGCCTGCGGCTGGGGGTGGAAACCCTGCGGCCCTATGTGCGCAGCAATCCCGACCACACGCCACGTTACGCGCTGCCGGGCACATCCGCACAGCCACTGCCTTTTCTGGGCTATGCCAGCAACGCCTACTTCCGCCTGATGACCGACCTGATCCTGGAAGCGGCGCCTGAACCCACCTTTCTGTCGCTGCGCTACGAAACCGACATGGCCGAGGGACTGAAAAACATGGTGCTGGAAGGGCATGGCGTGGCGTTTTTGCCAACCAGCTCGGTACAGCGTGAAGTGCGCTCCCGTCAGCTGGTATTGGCCGCCCCCAGTGGCTGGAGCGTGGACATGGAAGTGCGCCTGTACCGCGACACCAAGCGCAGCCGCCCCGAGCTGGATGCCTTCTGGGACTATCTGGCCAGCAGCGCACAGCCGGTGTAGTCATCTGCAAGCGCGCAGCGCCTGAGCCAGGCGGAATGTTCCGACGGCAAAGCCCTCCATAGGGGTAGGTGCGTGGTGTTTCGGAGTAAACCGCATGACATTTCGGCACTTGCCTGCTGGCACGGTATACGCGATTACCTAACATCTGCAGCGTCCTGTAACCGTGCCCAGGGGAATGAAATGAAATTCATGTCATGGCTGGTTTGCTGTGTGAGCCTGCTGCTTTGCCATCTGGCAATCGCTGCGAATGAGCCGGTGGTAGACATCTATTTGTTGCGCCACGGCAAAACCATGTTCAATACCACCAATCAGGTACAGGGCTGGTCTGATACCCCGTTGACTGCTGCCGGCGTGGCAGGCGCACAGGCAGCCGGTCGTGGTCTGGCATCCATTCCCTTCATTGCCGTGCATAGCAGCGACCTCGGGCGCGCACGCAGCACTGCCCGCATCGTGCTGGCGCAGGGGCGGCAGCAGCCACTGCCGGTACAGGAAGACGAGCGCCTGCGGGAGTGGAATTACGGCAGCTTCGAGGGCCGGCCGGATGCCGAAATGTGGACGCCATTATTTGCAAGGCAGGGCATGCAGTTTGATCCGCAGTGGGGAAACTGGCCGGAATTCACCAGCAAGATGAGCGACAGCGCCATTGCCCAGGCCATCCATGACGCCGATCCGCGCGGCTGGGCGGAAACCTACCCGCAAATCACCACCCGGTTGCGTGCGGCCATGCAGGATATCGTGGACAAGGCCATGGTGGCCGGCGGCGGTAATGTCCTGGTGGTCAGCCATGGCGGCGCCATTCTCACCATTCTGGAAGTTTTGCTGCCAGGGCAGGCCAAGCACAGCGATATCCCCAATAGCAGCATTACCGTGCTGCGTTATCAGCATGGCCAGTACCATTTGCTCAAGGTGGGTGATGTCAGTTACCAGCGCCAACCCTGACCGGTTTGCTCCCAGGCACTGCTGTAGCGGCATGGCAGCGAGGGGCTTGTCGTGCTGACAGCCGGCATTCTCATCCCTTGTTTCGCATGGTTATGCAAAATTTGCATGATGTGATTGCGAATCGGAATTGGCCAATCCCCCCGTTGCCAGCCTACAGTCTGCCCCCATCGCTCCGTATTGACGGAGACCACCAACAAAGGCTGCTGCATGTCCACACGTATCGAACACGACCTGCTTGGCGATCGCGCCGTTCCGGCTGACGCCTACTGGGGTGTCCACACCCTGCGTGCCGTGGAAAACTTCCCCATTACTGGCCAGACCATTGCCAGCTATGGCGACCTGATTGTCGCCCTGGCGCAAATCAAGAAAGCGGCAGCCCTGGCCAACCGCGATCTGGGCCTGCTGGACGAAGTGCGTACCCGTGCCATCGTGGCGGCTTGTGAAGAGCTGGTGGAAGGCAAGCTGCATGATCAGTTTGTGGTGGATGTGATTCAGGGTGGGGCCGGTACTTCCACCAACATGAATGCCAACGAAGTCATTGCCAATCGCGCGCTGGAAATCCTGGGCCATGGCAAGGGCGAGTACGACAAGCTGCACCCCAACGAGCACGTCAACATGGGCCAGAGCACAAACGACGTGTACCCCACCGCCTTGCGCCTGGCCACCTACTGGGGTGTGCTGCGTCTGCAACGCACCATGTTCGTGCTGCGCGAAGCCTTTGCGGCCAAGGCGGAAGAATTCAAGAACATCCTGAAAATGGGCCGTACCCAATTGCAGGATGCCGTACCGATGACGCTGGGTCAGGAGTTCCAGACCTACGCCGTGATGCTGGGTGAAGACGAACAACGCCTGAGCGAAGCGCGTGCGCTGATGCTGGAAATCAATCTGGGTGCTACCGCCATCGGCACCGGCATTACCGCCCATCCGGACTATGCCCGGCTGGTGTGCCTGCATCTGTCGGAACTGACCGGCCTCAAGCTGATGACGGCTCCCAACCTGATCGAAGCCACCCAGGATTGCGGCGCTTTCGTCCAGCTCTCCGGCGTGCTCAAGCGCGTGGCGGTCAAACTGTCCAAAACCTGCAATGACTTGCGCCTGCTGTCCTCCGGCCCGCGTGCCGGTATTGGCGACATCAATCTGCCTGCGCGTCAGGCCGGTTCGTCCATCATGCCGGGCAAGGTCAATCCGGTGATTCCGGAAGTGGTCAACCAGGTGGCGTTTGAAGTGATCGGCAACGACATGACCATCACCATGGCGGCAGAAGGGGGCCAGTTGCAGCTGAATGCCTTCGAGCCGGTCATCGCCTACAGCATGTTCCGCAGCGTGCGCCATCTGGCCAATGCCTGCAGCACGCTGACCGAGCACTGCGTGAAGGGCATTACCGCCAATGAGGCCAAGCTGCGTGCTGATGTGCTGAACTCCATCGGCCTGGTGACCGCACTCAACCCCATTATCGGCTACGCCGCCGCCACCGCTGTGGCTGCCGAGGCACATGCCACCGGTGGCAGTGTCTACGATATCGTGCTGGAACGCGGGCTGATGCAGCGCGCCCAGCTGGACGAAGCCCTGCTGCCCGAAGCATTGACCCAGCCGCGCTGGCTGTCTTAACGGTGTTCTGCTGTCGGTACTTGTCCGGTACCGACTTTCCTGTGTTGGCCGGGTAAATACCCGGCCATTTTTTTTACTGCTTGTCTCGCAGCGGCTGGCGATGTATAAATTATTGTGCAGTGCACAATGGAGTTCATCATGATACAAGCCCTGATCTGGTGGCTGGAAGTCAGTCCGCGCTGGCTGGCCTGCCTGACGGCACATGGCCGCAGTCAGCAAGAAGTCCTGCGCGCTGGCTTCTTCCATTCCGGCCGGGTGCTTAGCAGCCCGGCCCCTGCCAGTGACAAACTGGCCCGGCTGGCCCGGCGTGCCACCGCCGATACCATCACCTTGTTGCACGACAATGGCCAGCTTCAGTTACAACTGGGTCAGGAGCCGCTGCCACCGCTGCTGGCCGACTGTGCCTGCTACCGTTCCGGCCAGCATTTGCAGCAGCAAGGTGGCAGGCTCTGCCTGCAAGGCCTGGTCGAACTGGGTCGCATCCTCTTGCGCTGAAATTGAGTCAAGGGCGTAGAACAATTGCTTTGCAGCCATCTTCCTGCAAGGCACAATGCGGGGCCTGCAACCCGGGATTCACCCCATGACCGCGCACGTCACGCTCAGCCCGCAACAATTGCAACAACTGGCACCTGCCCTGCAGTCTTATTTGTCCAGCCAGTTGCAACTTGAAATCGGCAGTTTTGATGCCCAGTTCCTGCTGGAATTTGTCGCCCAGCAGATTGGCCGCGATATCTATAATCAGGCATTGGCCGACGCCCAGCTGGCGCTGAGTCAGCGCATGGAGTCACTACAGGCCGCCATCTGGGAGCTGGAAAAGTAAGCAGCAGGGCGGTTCTTACCACGTTCTTCCGGCGTAGCATGACCATGCTCTCTGACGCCAACGGCTGCCATCCGCAGGACAACGGGGTTACAATCAGGTTTTATTTTCCGCTGCCGCCATTGCTTCATGCTTTATTTGCGTCTGATGCTCAAAGGTTTTCTGCTGGCCGTGCTGTTGGTGCTGCTCGGCTTTGGCTATATGGCCTGGGGCATCGCACGTTATGCAGACCAGCCCGCCACCGAACCGGCCGATGCCGCCCTGGTGCTGGGCGCGGCGGCCTGGGGCAGCAAACCCTCGCCGGTGCTGCGTGAACGCATCAACCATGCAGTGACGCTGTACAAGCAGGGCAGGGTGCGCTGGATTGTGTTTACCGGCGGCACGCCGGAGCCCGGTTATCCCACCGAGGCCGATGTCGGTCGCGAATTTGCCTTGCGTCAGGGCGTGCCGATGACAGCCATGCTGGCGGAAAACGAATCGCGCACCACCTGGCAGAATCTGGAAAACGCCCACAAGCTGGCATCGCCCTTTGGCATCCGCTCATTCTTGCTGGTGAGCGACCCCCTGCACATGCGCCGTGCCGTGCTGATGGCCCATGATCTGGGCATGGCCGCCGCACCGGCACCGACCGAATCCAGCCGCTATGTCAGCTGGAGCAACAAGGTGAAATTCCTGGCACGGGAAACCTGGCTGTATGTGGGGTACCGGGTATTCCGCAAGCTGTCCTGACTTTGTCTTCAATGATATGCAGACGTAAAAAAACCGGCACCAGGCCGGTTTTTTGTATGGCACAGTGTGCTTACACCGTGTGCCACAGGTCGATCAGCTCGCCAGCTTCCACATTGGATACTTCACTGCGTGCTTGCAGCCAGGCAACCAGCTTGGCGCGGATTTCTTCGGTAATGGCAACTTCGCCCACTGGGAATACCACGCCTTCCAGTCTTTCATTACCATCAAAATGACCACCGAAGCTGATGGCGGCTTCATCAATGCAGTTCAGCCAGTCGTCCAGCAGGGCATCTGCATCCACACCTGCGGCAATGGTGGCGATCAGGTGAAAACCCAGCTCGCGGTATTCGCCCACACGCATTTTCTTGCGCTGGCGATGGTTCAGGCGCTTCAGGCGCTGGGCGGAATTGGGGTTGTGCAGATCAGACATGTTGACTCCAGTAACTAAATGACGCGGCGATGATAACAGGCATTCCCGGCTGACAGTAAGCAAGCCGGGATGACCGTCCATTTAAAGTCCCAGTTGCGCCCATAAAACATCAATCTTCTGCTTGATGCTGTCATCCATCACGATGGGCACACCCCATTCGCGACTGGTTTCGCCAGGCATCTTGTTGGTGGCATCCAGTCCCATCTTGCCGCCAAGGCCGGATACCGGGCTGGCGAAGTCCAGATAGTCGATCGGCGTGTGTTCGATCAGCGTAGTGTCGCGTACCGGGTCCATGCGGGTGGTGATTGCCCACATCACTTCCTTCCAGTCGCGGCAGTCCACATCGTCATCCACCACGATGATGAACTTGGTGTACATGAACTGGCGCAAGAAGCTCCAGCAACCCATCATCACGCGCTTGGCATGGCCGGGATATTGTTTCTTGATACTGATGACCGCCATGCGATAGCTGCAGCCTTCCGGCGGCAAGTAGAAATCGACAATTTCCGGAAACTGCTTTTGCAGGATGGGCACGAATACTTCATTCAGTGCCACACCCAGCACGGCCGGTTCATCCGGTGGTTTGCCGGTATAGGTGCTGTGATAGATGGGGTTTTCGCGCATGGTGATGCGGTCGATGGTAAATACCGGGAAGTAGTCCTGCTCATTGTAATAACCGGTATGGTCGCCATACGGGCCTTCCAGCGCCATGTCATCGGGATGAATATGGCCTTCCAGTACAATCTCGGCCCGTGCCGGCACTTGCAGGTCAGAGCCGATGCACTTCACCAGCTCGGTACGGCTGCCGCGCAGCAAGCCGGCAAACTGGTATTCGGACAAGGTATCCGGCACCGGGGTGACTGCGCCCAGAATGGTCGCCGGGTCGCAGCCCAGCACCACGGCCACCGGGTAGGGCTTGTCCGGGTTCTGCTGGCGGAACTCGCGGTAATCCAGCGCACCGCCACGATGCGCCAGCCAGCGCATGATGACGCGGTTTTTGCCGATCACCTGCTGGCGGTAGATGCCCAGGTTCTGTCGCTTCTTGTTCGGGCCGCGGGTTACCGTCAGGCCCCAGGTAATCAGCGGTGCCACATCGCCCGGCCAGCAATGCTGGATGGGCAGGCGCGACAGATCAACCTCGTCACCCTCCCACACAATCTGCTGGCAAGGCGCCTTGCTGACCACCTTGGGTGCCATGGACAACACCTGCTTGAGCAAGGGCAGCTTGTCCCAGGCTTCACGCAGCCCCTTTGGCGGTTCCGGCTCTTTCAGATAAGCCAACGTCTTGCCGATTTCTCGCAACTGAATGACGTCACTGGCACCCATGCCCATGGCAACACGCTTCGGTGTACCAAACAGATTGGCCAGTACCGGAATCGAATAGGACTGCGTATCGTGCCGGGGTTGCGTGAACAGCAGGGCCGGGCCACCGGCTTTCAGCACCCGGTCGCCGATTTCGGTCATTTCCAGATGTGGCGATACCGGTACATCGATTCTTTTCAATTCGCCTTGCTGTTCCAGTTGAGCAACAAAGTCCCGCAGGTCGGCATATTTCATGACTGTTTCATGATCTTAAGCAAAGTTTTGACCGGAAGGTTTGGATAACCTCCGCTATGAACGTCGCAAGCTACTGCCGGCCTATTAGAAAGTCAATTACGGTAGAAGCCCAAGACCGTGAACTTGCCTACACTCTTGGAGAATACAAATGAAAAAGCTTGCTCTGGCTGCGGCCATCGGTCTGATTTCCGCTAGCGCCTTCGCCGCTCAAGGCGACATCATCGCGCGTTTCCGCGTGATCAACGTGAATCCGTCCTCTTCCTGGAGCAACGCTGCTCTGGGTAATTCCCTGGGCCTGAAAAGTGTCGACGCAAAAGACGACACCGTTCCGGAACTGGACTTCACCTACATGATCACCAACAACATCGGCGCTGAGCTGATCCTGGGTACCAGCCGTCACGAAGTGACCGCTAACGCCGGTACTGGTGACCAGAGCCTGGGCAAGGTATCCACCCTGCCGCCGACCCTGACCGTGCAATACCACTTCTCCCCGGATAGCAGCGTATTCCGTCCGTACGTAGGTGCTGGTATCAACTACACCCGTTTCTACAATACCGGTCTGAATGCTGCCAACCTGGGCGTGAATGCTGATCTGAAAGTGAAGAAGAACAGCTACGGTCCGGCCCTGCAAATCGGTGCTGACTTCCCGATCAGCAAGAGCTTCTTCGTCAACGTTGACGTGAAAAAGATCTGGATGAAGACCGACGTGAGCCTGGCTTCCAACGGCACTCAAGTTGGCACCCTGAAGATCGACCCGCTGGTTGTTGGTCTGGGTATCGGTACCAAGTTCTAAGCAACTTGTTTTGCCGCAAGCAAGCGCCTCCTTGTGGAGGCGCTTTTTTTATTTCCGTGCAATAGAATAATGTATTCTAAATTTATGCATTCAGGAGATAAAAATGGGCAATTGGGCCAGCACAGCCATCCGCAAGATCGAAGCAGATTTCAACCGTTCCAGCGACACACACCTGATACCACTGCAAATTCCTGCCTTGCCGCAGATCCAGTTGTATTTCAAGGATGAATCCACCCACCCAACCGGCAGCCTGAAGCACCGCCTGGCGCGTTCGCTCTTCCTGTATGGCCTGTGCAATGGCTGGATACGCTACAACACCACCATCATCGAAGCATCCAGTGGCAGCACCGCTGTTTCGGAAGCCTACTTTGCACGCTTGCTGGGCCTGCCCTTCATCGCGGTCATGCCACGCGGCACGTCAGCAGAAAAAATCCGTTCTATCGAGTTTTATGGTGGGCGTTGCCATCTGGTGGATGACCCAGCCACCATCTATGAAGAATCCCGTCGCCTGGCACAAGAACTGAATGGCCACTACATGGACCAGTTCACCTATGCCGAACGTGCAACAGACTGGCGTGGTAACAATAATATTGCCGATACTATCTTCAAGCAGATGGAGCTGGAACCGAACCCGGTGCCGGAATGGATTGTCTGTGGTGCAGGAACCGGCGGCACATCAGCAACCTTTGGTCGCTATGTGCGCTATCAGAAACTGTCGACGCAGATCTGCGTTGTCGACCCGGAAAACTCGGTGTTCTACGACAGCTATTACAGTGGTAACGCAGACTGCCGCTGCGAAGGTGGTTCCGGCGTGGAGGGCATCGGTCGTCCGCGGGTCGAACCATCTTTCATCCCCACCGTTATCGATAAAGTAGTCCGCGTACCCAATGTGGCCAGCTATGCTGCCATTCATTTCCTGGAAGAAGTGATGGGGCGCAAGTGTGGTGGTTCTACCGGCACCAATCTGTTCGGTGTGTGTGAACTGGTCAGCGACATGGTACGTAATGGCCGGCACGGCTCGGTGGTCACGCTGATCTGCGACGATGGCAACCGCTACCTCAACAGCTACTACAACCCGCAGTGGCTGGAAGATAACGGTCACCACATCGCATCCTGGGTGGAGCGCTATCGTCGCTTCTTCTTTGAAGGTCGCTGGTAAGCCAGTAAGGATTGCTGCGGCAATGGCTACCAGCGTTGCCGCAGTAGCTGGCTCAGTTTGTTGACACGCACATCGACAAAAGCCGGTTTGCGGCTCTGGCGGCTGATCCACACCGTACGCATCCCCAGGGATTTTGCTGCGTACAGATTGGGTAGAGAATCCTCCACCATGATGCAGTGTGCCGGATCAAGCCGCTCGGCCTGCAGCATAGAGCGAAAGCCACGCCGGTCAGGCTTTGGGTGGAAGTGCATTTTTTCCATGCCATAGCAGGCTGCAAACTGGTGGTGTATGCCCATTTTATCCAGCAGCCCCTCTATATAGTGTTGCGGTCCGTTGGACAGCACAATCTTGCGGCCAGGCAGTGCTTTCAGGGTGGCTGCCAGTGATGGTTCCCATACCAGCCAGCGATACAGCTCATCCAGCACGTGGGTCTCCTGCAGGAAATGTCCGGCATCTACAGCGTGGTGACGCATCAGTCCCTGCAGGGTGGCACCATAACGATGCCAGTAGTGCAGTCTCAACTGCCGGGCCTCCTCCGTCGACATATCCAGATGCCGCTCCATGTACAGGTTCATCATGCGACTGATATGGGCAAAGATACCCAGGCTAGCCTGATGCAGCGTGTCGTCGAGATCAAAAATCCAGGTGGGAGCAGACATGATGGCGGCTAGGGCAAGGTTAGGAAGCCGCCATTATCATGAGCAAAAGCCAGGACGGCCATATCTTGTACCATGCTCTTTCGCGCGTGAGATTGGTTGTTTTGTTTAAAATCAATGACTTGAATTTTCAATTTGCAAATATTACAGATTTCTTCGCACAAAGTGTTGACGAGGGTAGGTCAGGGCGGTATAGTTCGCCTCCTCAGCAGACAACGCAGCGACGGAAACGAAACGC